>JBIKWW010000054.1:0-12390 GCA_044356125.1 Acidimicrobiia bacterium | reverse complement strand
CCTGGCCCGGCGGTGACCCCGGCCTGGCCCGGCGGTGACCCCGGCCTGGCCCGGCGGTGACCCCGGCCTGGCCCGGCCCGGCGCTTCGTCAGGCAGGCCTCAGGCGAGGCCCTCGAGGAGGTCGGCGGCCGTCTCGGGACCCGCTCGGGACCGCCACGCACCCGCCATACGGCCGCCATGCAGCCGCCACGGAGCCGAAACACGGACGTGCGACGCTCCGCCGATGCGAGTCGACGCCAACTTCTACGGCGGTGTGCCGATGCCCGATGCCGGCGCCGCCGGGCCCGCCCCGGTCGATCGGCGCTACGGGCGGGACGACTTCGTCGACTGCTACGCCAACCTCACCCACTGGGCCCGCACGATGGACCGGCTGGGCTACGACACGATGTGGCTGACCGAGCACCACTTCCAGTACGAGGGCTACGAGGTCACGCCCAACCTGATCCTCTTCGGCCTGTACCTGGCCAAGGAGACGACGCGTCTGCGGCTCGGGCAGATGTTCAACGTCGTGCCGCAGTGGCATCCGCTGCGGCTGGCCGAGGACGCCGCCATGGCCCAGATCCTCACCGGCGACCGGATGCAGTTCGGGGTGGGTCGGGGCACGGTGCCCCGGGAGGCGCAGTCCCTGGGCGGGGTCGTCGCCTCGGGCGACAACGAGATGTCCGCCGAGCTCGACCGCCTCAACCGCGAACTGTTCGAGGAGTCGATGGAGATCATCAAGGCGGCGTGGTGGAACGAGCGCTTCTCCTTCAGCGGCAAGCACTTCACCCTGCCCCCGCCGGGCATCCCCGATCGCGGCTCCACCGTCAAGGACCTCACGCTGATCCCCAAGCCGGTCGCCCCCATCGACATCTGGCAGGCCGTCACCTCGCCGCCGACCCTGCAGTACTGCGCCCGCGTCGGCCATCGCGGGGTGATCCCGGCGCGTGGTCCGGAGCGGACGAAGCGATGGTGGAACCAGTTCGGTGAGGAGGCGGCGGCCAACGGATGGGACATCGGACCCGCCGGTGCCCGCTGCCTGGCCATCAACGCCCACGTCGGCCGCACGTCCCAGGAGGCCCGTCGCACCGGCCGCAACCCCCACGACGAGTGGGTGAAGTTCCTGTCGCCCTACGGGCGGTTCCGCGAGTACGCCATACCCGACGGCTCGGCCACGCCCTTCGACCACCGCCCGCCGCTGGAGGATTCCATCGACCAGCGGGTGATGGCGATCGGCTCGGTGGAGGAGGTGGCCGACGTGCTCGGCACCTACTGCGAGATGCTCCCCTGCGAGCACCTCGTGCTCTTCTTCGACATGCCGGGCCTCACCCGCGAGCAGATGGACGAGCAACTCGAGCTGACCGCCCTCGAGGTGCTGCCGCGCCTCGGCCTGACGCTCGCCTCCTGACGCTCGCCTCCTGACGCTCGCCGCCTGAGGCCCACGCGGGTGGGCCCGTGGCAACATCGCCGGCGTGAGCCTCACCACCTACCGCATCACCCGGGCGGCTGCGCCGCGGCTGCTGTTCCTGTTCCACGGTTGGAGCGCCGAGCAGCACCACCTGGCCGCCTACGTGCCGCTGGTGGATCCCGACGAGCGGTTCAGCGCGATCGCGCCCCGTGCGATCCACGACCTGCCCGAGGGTGACGGAGCCTCGTGGTACTCCCGCACCGAGCGGGGGCCGGACCCGGCCTCGTTCCTGGCCGCCGTCGACGCCGTGACGGCCTTCGTGCGCGACGAGTCGGCGGCCGCCGGTGTGGGCCTCGACCGGTGCGTGCTCGGTGGGTTCTCCCAGGGTGGGTTCCTCGCCCTCGCCCTCGCCGCCCGGGCGGGTGCGCCCCGCTACGGGGGCGTGTGGGCGATGTGCTGCGCGCTGCCGACGGTGGCCGGCCTCGATCTCGACCTCGCCGCCGCGGCCGGCACGCCGGCGCTGATCCAGGTCGGCGAGCGCGACGCCATCATCCCGCCGGCCCAGGGCCGGGCGGCGGCCGGGGCCCTCACGTCGGCGGGCTGGCCGGTCAGCGTGCACGGCTACGACATGGCCCACTCCCAGCGCATCGAGATGATGATCGACGCCCGGGACTGGCTCGCCGCCATTCCCTGACCCCGGCCCGCCGCACCCCGCCGCACGCCTGCCGGTCGGTCCGGTCGGTCCGGTCGGTCCGGTTGGTCCGGTCGGTCCGGTTGGTCCGGTCGGTCCGGTCGGTCCGGTCGGTCCGGTCGGTCCGGTCGGGTGTCAGCGTCCGCCGGTGAGATCGATGCCGAGCAGGGCGGCCAGCTCGGACGGGTCGGGCATGATCCGAGGGCCTGGAGCCGGGGCGAGCTGACTGCGGGCCCCGTAGGAGCGCAGCAGCTCCCTGAGGTCGGCTCGGCGCGTGGGGTCGTCGGCCGCCTGCTCGGGCGTGATGCCGCCCAGGGCGGGCACGGGGGTCATCGCCCATCGGCGGGCCATCTCGGTGCGGATCTCGGCGATGGCCTCGTCGTCGAGATCGTCGAGGTCCACCGAACCGCTGCCGCCGCCGATCGGCCCCCGTGGCGTGCTCAGCTCCAGTTCCTCGGCGAGGCGTACGTCACTGAGGGAGTCGGTCCACTCCTCGACCAGCTCCAGGGTTCCCAGGAGGCCCTCGAGCAGCGCCACGGCGGCGTGGCGGCGGGCCTCAGAGTTCGTCTCCAGCAGGATCTCGGTGCTGGAGCCGCCCACCTCGGCGTCGACGCTGATGGTGGCCCGCAGCGTGCGGTTGACGTCGTCGGGACGGATGAGGTGCCAACGTGCCGCGGGCCCCTGGGGACCCTCGGGCCCCTCGGGACCGCTGTGTTCGTCGTGCTCGAGGTCGGGGTGGGTCATGCGCTCGACGACCATCTGCGCGCTGATGGTCGGGTCGGCCGGGCGAAGGACCGTGCGGGTGAACACGAGATCGTCGCCGTCGGTGTTGTGGACGATGGGCCCTCCCGTCGACGAGCCACCGACCCGCCCGACCCGCCCGGCCCGCCCGACGCGGCCGAGGATCACGTCGGCGAGCACCGAGCCGTCGGGGTGGCCGTCGTGGTCGTCGAGCAGCTGGACGATGGCGTCACGATCGGGCCACTCCACCGGGATGAGCCCGGCGGCGAACCGGTACCCCTCACCGTCGGAGATCACCCGTGCCAGCAGCAGCGAACCGATGTCGCGGTGCCGGCTGGTCTCGGGCGACTCCACCACGAGCCGGTCGCCGGTGCGGACGTCGCGCAGCATCAGGTGCGAGCCGACGACACGGTCGGTCACCTCGCACACCCGGAACCGCTCCATCGCCCAGCTGCGCATGAGTTCGCCCAGACCCGGAGGGAACGCGGCTCCGTCGAGCTCGGCCTCGACGAGGAAGGCGTCGACCCGCTCGGGGGTGAACGCATCGGCATCGAGGACGAAGGACAGCACCCCGTTGCGGGGCTCGCCGGCGGGCACCGGAGCGAGCTGGTCGCCCAGCTCCAGCACCCGCAGCGGCTCGAGACGGTCGAACCACAGCAGCACCAGCGCCTGGGCCCAGGGAACGAACCGCCGCAGGGAGGCCACGACCGGCTCGTCGAGGGCGGCGTCGAGCGGCCGACCCAGATGGCACTGCTTGTACTTGCGCCCCGACCCGCACGGGCAACGGTCGTTCCGGCCGACCGTCGGCCCCTGGTGGCGCACCGTCGAGCGGTCCACGGCCGAGGTGGCGATCCGCAGCACCTGCTGGAACGTGAGTGACGGCCGGTCGGCACCCAGCAGCACCGGCGCCGAGGCCCGGACCCACCGCTGGAGCACGTCATCGAGGTGACGACGGCCGCCCTCGTCGTGGGCCTGCAGGGCGGCGAACCACATGAGGTCGTCGAGGATCCCCACGTGGCGGCGATCGGCCCGGTGCGCCGCTTCGAGCAGGGCCATCCGCTGGGCCCGGGGGGCCGACAGTCGGGAGCGCATCCAGTCGATCCGGGCCCGGGTGACTTCGTCCGCCGCGTGCGCCCGCAGCGTCTCGAGCATCGCCGCCCACGCCGCCGACACGACGGCCACCGAGTCGTCGTCGGGCTCGTCGTCGGGCTCGTGCACGTCGCCGTAGGCGAGTCCCGGGAGGTACTCACGGACGACGAGCTCGACCGCCCCCGGGAGGGCGATCGCGCCCAGGAAGTCGGCCCGGTCGCCGCTGCTGAGCAGACTGCCAGGATCGACCTCCGGGGCTGCTCCCTGGAAGGACTCCCACACCCTCGAACCGCCCTCGAGCAGCATCGCCGCCTCGGCTACGGGAACGCTCACCCGCATGCGGTGCGCAATCGCCCGCAGGCGGAGGGACCGGTCCCTGGCCTCCCAGTCGGTGCCTGGGCCACCGATGCTGCCCTCGTGCATCGAGCGCCCGGCCGAGGCCACGATCTCCGAGATCGGGCCGACGTGACGTGCGCGGTGGTCGGCTGCCTCGGGGCGGGGCCGGTGGACGGCCTCGACGAGCTCGAGGAACAGCTCGTACTCGTCGGACCAGGTGCCGTCGGGGATCTCCAGGAGCCACCGGGTGACGGCGGCGGCGAGGTGGGGATCGGCGCCGGGCATGGCGCCCGACGGCCAGGTGTGCAGGTGCCAGCCCCCGTTGCCGTCCTGGGACACCCCGATCCAGCCCCCGCGCCGAGCCTCGACCCACGCCGCCGGTGCGAGCAGCTCCAACCTGGCCCCCTGGCATCGGAGCTCGACGCCCGTCGGTGCATCGACCAGCCGGGGCTCGTCGTCGATGCACAGCAGCGGGAGGAGATCCACCGAGACGTCGAGTGCGACGCGGCCATCCTCGACCGGCTCCGGTGGAGCCGCCGTGATCCGGTGCAGCAGCACCACGTCGACCAGGCAGCGGCTGAGCAGCACCAGCGACTCGTCGTCGGCCCAGTCGGTCTGGTCGGTCCGGTCGGCCCGGTCGGCCCGGTCGGCCCGGTCGGTCCAGTCGGTCTGGTCGGCCCGGTCGGCCCGGTCGGCCCGGTCGGTCAGGGGGGACCCGATGTGCATGACGTCGGGCATCGTCTCGGCGACGGCCTCGATCACCTCGTCGGGATCGGCAGACCCGGGCAGCAGGGGCTCGAGTTCCTCGCCCAGCTGGTCGAGCCTGACGGGACCGCGCTCCAGCCGGTGGCGCAACCAGCGTCGGGTGGCATCGACGGTCCAGGAAACTGGAGCGGGCATGGGCCGAGCATGCCATCGCGGCGACCGGTCGAGATGCGGCGCGAGCCCACCCGGCGGGCGCCGACGGTCAGGCCGTCGGGCCGTCGGGCCGTCAGGGCGTCGAGTGGTCAGGCCGTCGGGCCGTCAGGGCGTCGAGTGGTCGGACCGTCAAACCGTCGGGCCGTCAGGTCGTCAGGTCGTCAGGTCGTCAGGTCGTCAGGTCGTCAGGTCGTCAGGTCGTCAGGTCGTCAGGTCGTCAGGTCGTCGATCTCGGCGGACTCGGCGTTCTTCTTCACCGAGGCGATGCCGTTCTGGGCGCTGGCCTTGGTCGTGTAGCCCTCGCCGCTCTCGGCGATGACCTCGCCGTTGCTGGCCTTGAGCCGCCAGCGGAACTCCTGGCGGCCGTCACGGTAGAGCTCGAACTTGGCCATGGTGGTGCTCCTCGTGGGGTGGTGGTGCGTGGTCGGACGGGGGATCCTCCGGCGCAAGCCTGGCAGATCTTCGACGCCCGCTTCCGCTCCGAAGACCCCTTGACACTCGAACATACGTTCGCTATACTCACCGCCATGGGCGTCGGACCCCTCAGTGCGTGGCAGGTGGCGGCGCTGCCGACGGTCGTGGGGTCGCAATGGTCGGCATCGACGGCTCGTCAGGGGCTCGTCGAGATCAGCCGTCTGCGGGCGGCGCTCGATGCCGCGCAGGCCGAGCTCGTGCGGGTGCTGCGTCCGGTCTTCCAGCGGGACACGCGGGCGGCGATGGTCCGTGACACGGGGATGTCGGCGGCGGACGCGCGCCGGGCCGAGTCGGTGGCTGATGTGTGCGAACGACTCGAGGGTGCGGCCGAGGCGTTGGCCGGCGGGCAGGTCTCGGCCGCCCATCTGGCTCTGCTGGCGCCGGTGGTCGATGATCCGGGAGCGGCCCAGCTGCTCACGTGCGCAGCGGGTCAGCGGGTCGACGATTTCGCCCGGACCGTCCGCCAGCACCGGATCGAGGCCGACGGGGCGGGGATGGCCGAGCGGCAGCGCCGGGCGCGCACGCTGCAGTTCTCGACGACGGAGGAGGGCGGCCTGCGTATCCACGCCGTGCTGACCCAGCTCGACGGGGCCCGGGTGCGGGCGGCCATCGAGGCCCGCTGCGATGAACGGTGGCGGCAGGCCCATCCTGAGCGGGCGGCGGCGGTGGGAGATCACGACGACGAGCCCAGGGACCGTCGCCTGGCCGACGCACTGGCCGAGCTCGTGGCCGGGGAGGGCGGCCCCGGGGTGGGCCGCACGGGTGTGATCGTGGTGGTCGACGAGGCGACGATGTCGGCCCGGGTGGCCGGTGGCGATCCGGTCCCTCCCGGTGATCTTGCCGAACTGGTGGCCGACGCCCGGACCGATCTGTACGCCGCGGTGCGTTCGATGAACGGGGCGATCCTGGCCTTCGGAAGGAGTCGTCGGTTCGCCTCACCGCTGCAGCGGCTCGCCCTCGTCGCCCGCGATGGTGGGCGCTGCACCTGGCCGGGATGCGAGGTGCCCTGGACGCGCACCGACGCCGACCACCGTGTCGACTGGGAATCCGGCGGGTCGACCGACCTCGGGAACCTGCGGTTGCTGTGCACGGCGGCCCACCACCCCCACCGTCACGAGACCGGGCGCGAGCCGGACGACCCCGACCCGCCGGGGTAGGTCCGGATCCCGTTCCCAGTCGGGCCGGATGATCTCGGCATGCCAGGCATGTCGATGACGGATGCAACCGACGGGCTCCGGCCCCCACCCGAATTCCGACTCCGACTCGACGAGGAGGGGTGGGAGCCGAGCGCGCGCACCCTCGGGGAGCTCTTCACGGAGCTGGCCGGGGTTCTCCAGCGGATGATCGAGGAGGACCATGTCTTCGCCGTGCTCAGCCGCTGCGGCCGGGGCAACCGGTACGTGCAGGTCATGGTCTGCGAAGGCCAAGTCCGGCTGGAGTCGGTGAGCGACCACTGGCTGATGGGCCATCCGTTGCGTGGCCGGTGGCCGCTGGAGGAGCACCAGATCGAGGCGCTTCTTCGGGACCGCTGGGAGCCCGGTGAGGAGAGCAACTGGTCGCGCACCTTCGGTCGTTGGGAGCGGGGTGTGGCGGAGATGGCGTCGCATCTGCTGGTGACGGCGCTGGTGGATGTGCACGGCCTGCTCGACCCGAGCGAGCTCGAGGTGTACATCGAGGAGTCGGTCTGCTGACGTAGGGGTCGGAGTGGTCGGGTTGGGTTGGGCCCATTGCGCGGCCGGGCTCGGAGTGCCAGAGTCGCCGGCCATGGCATCGGGACGGGTGCGGTTCGGGCGGGTGATGGTCGGATGGTGGCGCGCGGCGGTGATCGGTCCGGTGCTCGTGGGGGTTCTCGGGGCGTGTTCGGGTGGCTCGGTGGAGTCGTTGGACAACACGGTCGCCACCGAGGCCCCTCGGGCTTCCCCCGCCTCGGGGGTGCCGGAGGCCTCGGAGGCTCCCCGGGCTGCCCCGGTCTCGGAGGCTCCCCAGGTCTCCGGGACTGCTGCTGCCACGACGACCGAGCCTCCGCCGAGCAAGCCCCCGGTAGCGGTGGCGCCCTCGACGAGCGCGGTCCCTCGTGAGCTCCCATCGGTCGAGGACCTGGAAGCTGTTTCCCGAGCCGCCCTGGCCGCCCACGACGAGTTCCAGCGCCAGCTTCATGCTGGCGTTGCTGATCGGGCCCGTCTGCTTGCAGTCATGACGCCCTCCTATGCGGACGACGTGGTTGCCTTCCTGCAAGATCTTCGGGCCAGGAATCGCCGATTCGCCCGGGGAACTGTCTACGAGCGCAAGGCCATTCGGATCTCCGTGACCTCAGATCCTTCTGTATTGCAGGTCCTGATCTGCTTCCGAAACAACGATTCCGAGTTCGATACGAAAGGGACTGAGTCGGTTGATGATGATGCTCTGATTCAGGACAGGCTTGAGGTCGTGGGCTACCGACGTCAGCTCCGCCGTGTTGACGGACGTTGGAAGCAGGAGGGCGTTTGGCCTGAGGCGGGGCTATGCAACGGCTTTTAACCGCCAGCTTGTTGGTCGTCACCCTCGGTCTGGCGAGGCCAGCCCTGGCGGGAACTGCGTCGGGACCTTCGGGCTCAACGACGCGGCTTCCGAACGGGGTCTCGATCGATGCGTCGTCGTCGGGTTCGTCGTCGGGTGGGGGTGGCGGGTCGTCGTCGGGTGGTGGTGGTTCGTGTGTGGTTGGTTCGGTGGAGTCGTATGTGGGGTCGGGTTCGGAGGGGACGCCGTTGTTTGGTGTGGTGACGGTGCGTTGTCATGGTGGTGGGGCGGAGTTGGTGTTGGTGTGTGTGTCGAATTGTCCTGTTGATGTGGATTCGTTTGTGGGGCCGCCGGATGTGGGGGTGGTTCGTCGGGAGATCGAGGTGGTGGCGCCGGTGCCGCGTCCGGTGTTTGGTCCGCCGGTGCAGGATGGTGTGGCGGCGGTGGTGGGGAAGTATCTGTATTTCGGGGTGGACCGGTCGGGGTTTGTGCCGGTGGGTCGGAGTTTGGGGTTTGCGGGGGGTTGGTTCGCGGAGGCGGTGTTGACGCCGTTGCGGGTGGGGTTGGTGTTGTCGGGTCATCAGGAGCGGTGGTGTGAGGGGCCTGGGGTGGATGGTCGTTCGGTGGCGGGTCGGGTGGCCGGTGATCGGTTGGGGTGTCGGGTGTTGGTGGAGTCGGTGCCGGTGGGTGCGGTGGCGCGGGTGTTGATTCGGTGGCGGGCCGATGTGGTGTCGAACATTGATGGGGTTGCGGGGTCGTCGTGGGAGTTCGACACGGTGGCGGAGCGGGCGGTGGTCGTGCGCGAACTGCAGGCCGTCATCTCGAACTGACCAGGCCGGCAGTGGCTGCGACACGAACTGGTTCTGCAGCAACGACTCGTAGGGCCGGACCGTGTCATTGGCGACGTCGGCCGCTCTCCAGAGCGTGGTGTCATCGGCCGTGCCGGCACTGCTCGGCGTGAGCGCCTGGAGCGAGGCGCGCATCACGCGTCACGAACCGGTCGACGGAGCAGGCCAGCCATCGGGCCCGGCCCCGGTCCTGCCCGGCCCGGCCCGGCCCGGCCCGGCACCGCCCAGGGCCGGTGTGGGATCATCCCGCAGGTGGGGACGTCGTCGAGTTCGGCCCCGGGCGTGGGCCTGGTGGCGGTGCTGTTCAGCGACGTGGTGCAGTCGACGGATCTGTGGGTCCGCCTCGGCGAGGTGCGCGCCGACGGGCTGCGGCGCCGGTTGCGCAGCTCGGCCGATCGGGTGGTGGCCGCCTCGCACGGCACGGTGGTCAAGGACACCGGCGACGGGGTGATGGCCACGTTCCCCACGGCCTCGGCCTGCATCGACGCCGCCGTGGAGCTGCAGCGGGTGTCCTCGCAGGTGGCCCGGGCCAGCGGGGTGGGCGAGCTGAGGATCCGGGTGGGAGCGTCGATCGGCGAGGCCAGCCGGGAGGGCGACGACTGGTTCGGCACCCCCGTCATCGAGGCCGCCCGCCTGTGCGCCGCGGCCGACGCCGGCCAGATCCTGGTGCACGAGACCATCGCCGTGCTGGCCCGTCGCGCCGAGCACGAGGCCCGCCCCCTGGGTGTACGGGCCCTGAAGGGGCTGCCCGAGCCGGTGCCCGTGCGCGAGATCCCCTGGGCCGTGGCGCCGTCGGCGCTGGCCGCGCTGCCCCCGATGCTGCGCCCGCCGCAGGACTCGCTGCCCTTCGTCGGCCGGTCGGACGCCCTCGCCGGGCTGCAGCGGGCCCGCACGAAGACGGCCACCGATCATCTCGTCGTGGTGAGCGGGGAGCCCGGCGTGGGCAAGACCCGCCTGGTGGGCGAGTTCGCCTCCGACTGGTCGGCCGGCGGTGGGGTGGTGGTGGGCACGTGGTTCAACGAGAGCGGTGAGTCGTTCGTCCGCTCCGTCACCCGTGTGCTGCGTCAGCTCGCCGAGGTGGCACCCCCACCGCCGTGGTCGGCGCCCCTGCTCGACTGCCTCACCGGAGCCAGCACCGGGGCCGGTCTCGACATCGATCCGATGGCCGTCGGTGACGTGCTGGCGGCCTGGGTGGGCACCGCCGCCACCGACCGGCCGGTGCTGGTCGTCCTCGACGATCTCCAGTGGGCCCCGCAGGCCGCCCTGACCATGCTGGAGGCGCTCCTGGAGGGCCTCGACGAGTCGCCCGTGCTCGTGGTGGGCACCTACCGCGACACCGATCTGGATCGCCGCCATCCCCTGGCCGACTGGCTGGCCATGCGACGACGCAACCTCCGCCCCGAGCGGATCGATCTGCAGGGACTGGGCCTCGACGACGTCGTCGAGCTCGTGGCCGGCACCTCGCGCCCGGTCGACGCCGCCCTGGCCGAGCTGTGCGAGGAGCTCTTCCGCGAGACCGAGGGCAACGCCTTCTTCGTGGGGCAGATGATCGAGCACCTGCGCGAGACCGGGGTGCTGCTCGGCGAGCCCGGGCGTCTGGCCGTCGTGGCCGGGGCTGAGCGGGCCGGGCTGCCCCAGGGCGTGCGCGAGCTCGTGGGCCGGCGCCTGGGGCGCCTCCCCGAGGGCTCCGAGGACGTGCTCGCGCTCGCTGCCGTCCAGGGCCGGTCCTTCAGCGTGGCGGTCACGGCCACGGCCCTGGCGGGTGGCCTCGAGCGGGTCGTCGAGGTGTTCGACGCGGCCTCGGGCTCGGGACTGATCGAACCCGTCGCCGGGTCGCTCGACCGCTTCCAGTTCGTCCACGCCCTCGTGCGCGACACGCTCCTCGAGGAGATCCCGCCGCTGCGCCGCTGCCGCCTGCACGTCGAGATCGGCCGGGCCCTCGACACCCTCACCCCCCAGGCCGACGGGTCCGACGCCCTGGCCATCGCCCGGCACCACCTGGAGGGCGCCGCGCTCGGGGGCCTCCCTCGGGCCGTCGACCTGATCGAACGCAACGCCCTCACCTGGAGGGCCCACCAGGCCGCCGAGCTGCTCGAGGTCGTGCGCGTCGCCCTGGCCGCGGCCCGGGAGGTGGGGCTCGACGACCGCCGCCTCGTCCAGCTGCACCGACTCGCCGTCGTGCCCGCCCAGATGAGCAGCGATCTCGACGCCGCCCACGAGTCGTTCCGCACCGCCGTGGCCCTGGCCCGGACCACCGGCGATCCCGTGCTGCTGGCCGAGACCGTCTCGTTCGCTCCCTTTCCCGTACTGGGCGTCGACGTGCAGCTGTCCGCACTGGTCGCCGAGGTGCTGCCCCTGGTGCCGCCCACCTCGCCCCCGGCGCTGCGCCTGCGCCTCACCGCCAGCCAGGTCCGGTCCATGGTCGCCCCGCCCGGTTTCGATCCCGCCGCCGAGTTCTTCGAGATCGTCGGGCTGGCCCAGGCTCAGGGCGTCGAGCTCCAGACCTGGCGGGCCGGGTTGGCATTGCATCCCTTCCCTGACCTGGCCCCGCTGCGGCGCCTCGAGTTGTCGTACTTGGCGAACATCTGGGTCGCCGCCCGGGAGGGCCTCATCGTCGGTCAGGCCGTGCTCGACGGCGAGGCCCGCCTGCTGCGTCGGGCCACCCCACTGCAGCACGGCATCCTGGCCCAGGCACGCAGCATGCTGGCCCTCGCCCGGGGCGAGCTCGACGAGGCCGCCCGTCTCACCGACCTCGTCGAGGAGTACGCCGGCTCCGATCCGATGTTCGCCCTCGGGGTGCCGCTCCAACGGGCGGCCCAGGCGAGGTGGCGGGGGGATCCCGTCGGCGAGGAGGAGCTGCTGCTGCCGGCCCTCCCGTTCCTTCCCTACCCGCGGCTGGTCGCGCTCGTCGGTTCCCGCCTGCGCCTGCTGGCCGGGGACCGGGCCGGTGCCCTCGCCCGCTTCGAGGAGGCCTGGGCCGATGGTGCCCACACCCTCGGTCGCGACTGGACCTACACGCAGGCGCTCACGGCGTTCGCCGAGCTCGCCGCCGCACTGGAGCTGCCCGACCACTGCCGGGAGCTCGACGTGCTGCTGCGCCCCTACGACGGCCAGTTCATGCTGGCCACCTGCATCGAGATCACCGGTTCGGCCTCCTGGTACCTCGGCCTGCTGGCCCGGGCCCAGGGCCGCCTCGACGAGGCCCTCGCCTGCTTCGAGCGCGCCCTCGCGTTCGAGACGGCCAACGGCGCCGTGCTCATGGCCGAGCGCACCCGCGCCGACCTCGACGACCTCCGCTCCCGGCGCTGACCCCGGCCCGGCTCGGCGCTGACCCCGGCCCGGCCCGGCGCTTCGTCAGGCAGGCCTCAGGCAAGGCCCTCGAGGAGGTCGGCGGCCGTCTCGGGACCCGC
>JBIKWW010000416.1:0-3563 GCA_044356125.1 Acidimicrobiia bacterium | reverse complement strand
TCAGCTTCGATCCGGCCACCCAGGGTGAGCGGCCGGGCCGACCGACACCAGATCTGCACACGGGACCTCACGAACCGCGCACACGCCTCTCCCGAAGGCCTCCGGACCGGTGGGCGCAGGTGTGACGGAGGTCTCTAGTGTGCACACCCATGCCTGGACCGCTCACCGGAATCCGCGTGCTCGACCTCTCCGCCGTCGTGTCGGGCCCGTTCGGCGCCATGTGGCTGGCCGACCAGGGCGCGGACGTGATCAAGATCGAGGACACCGGTCTCGGTGACATCACCCGTGGCAACGCCCGCGGGGCCGGCCACCACGGGCTCAACGGGCTCTACGTGAACTGCAACCGGGGCAAGCGGGCCCTGGCCGTCGACATCGGCACCGACGAGGGACGCCGGATCGTCCTCGACCTGTGCCGCACCGCCGACGTGTTCATCCAGAACTACCGGCCCGGCGTCGTCGACCGCCTCGGCATCGGATGGGAGGCCGTCCACGCCGTCAACCCGCGGCTCGTCTACGTGTCGATCAGCGGGTACGGGCCCGACGGCCCCTACTCCCAGCGCCGGGTGTACGACCCCATCATCCAGGGCCTGTCCGGACACGTCGCCGTGCAGGTGAACCCCGAGATCCCCGTCCCCGACCTGGTCCGCACGATCGTGTGCGACAAGGCGACGGCGCTGACGGCCGCCCAGTCCGTGTGCGCCGCCCTCCTCGCCCGGGAACGGGGCCTGGCCGAGGGCCAGCACCTCGTGATCCCCATGCTCGACACCGCCATCTCGTTCTTCTTCCCCGACGGCTACATGGGGGCGGGCATGCTCGACGACCCCGAACGCCTCGACCGCCCCACCCTCGCCCAGGTGTACCGCCTGCAGGCCACGGCCGACGGACACCTCACCTACTTCGCGGCCAGCGAGTCGGAGTTCCACGGCCTGTTCCGGGCCGTCGGCCGGCCCGAGTGGTGCGAGGACCCACGCTTCGGTGAGGCCGTGAACCGGACGCGGCACCGCTTCGAGCTCGGCGAGCTGCTCGACGTCGCGTTCCGGGAGTGGACGACGGCCGAGCTGGTCGAGCGCCTCATCGCCGAGGACGTGCCCTTCGGACCGGTCCATGACCTCGAGAACATGGCCGACGACCCCCAGATCCGCCACAACGGGGCCATGCGGGTGCGGGAGCACCCCGTGATCGGCCGGGTTCGCGATGCGAAGCCGCCCGTGCGCTTCAGTGGGACCATCCCCGACGAGGTGCCCCTCGCCCCCACCCAGGGTCAGCACACCGACGAGATCCTGGCCCTCGTCGGCCGGACCCCCGAGCAGATCGCCGACCTGCGCGCCCGCGGCCTGGTCCGGTGACGGACCGGGGTCCGAGCCCCCGTCAGCCCTGCAGGTCGGTGACCACGTCGAGCCAGAGGTTCGTGGTGAGCCGCAGCGACTCGACGTCCACCCGCTCGTCGTGGCCGTGGAACCGTGACGCGTAGTCGGCGGCCTGGAGATCGGGGCTGAACAGACCCGCCCCGTAGGCGACGGCCCCGAGTCGGCGGTAGATGCGCGCATCGGTGAAGCCGACCACCAGGCCGGGAACCGGACGGGCCGTGGGGAAGGGCCGGGCGAGCGCCCGGGCCAGGCTGTCCCACAGTGGCGTGTCCGTGCGGCTCATGGTCGCCTGGTCCCGCATGAGGACGCCGACCTCGACATCGACGCGCTCGCGCAGGTCCCCCAGCGCGGCGTCGAGATGGGCCTGCACGGCGGCGTCGTCCTCCCCGGGCAGGGTGCGGACGTCCACGTCGATCTCCACGTGGTCCGGGATGACGTTGGTCTTCATCCCGTGGCCGTCCACGGCGTTGCAGGAGAAGGTGGTGTGCGTGCACGACCACAGATGACGGGCCATCCCGGCGTGCGGGAGCTCGGTGAGGAACTCGTCGATGCGGTCGGGGTCGAGCAGCACGGCCCTGGTGTCGTCGTCCACCCGCAGGTTGGCGACCAGCTGCGGCCACAGCTCGTGGAACCGCGCCGGCGGCCGGTAGTCGGCGATGCGCTGGATCACGGCGGCGGCCTTCACGAGTGCGTTGTCGCTGCGGAACGGCGCCGAGCCGTGACCCGGCGTGCCGCGCACCCGGAGGCGGCGCCAGGCGACACCCTTCTCGGCGACGTTGATGCCGATCGTCGGGGACTCCGGCGAGCCCCCGTGGAGGCCACCGCTCTCGGTCAGCACGTAGTCGGCCCGGATGGCGTCGGCCTCGTGATCGGCCATCCACTGGGCCCCGTGGGCGCTGCCGGACTCCTCGTCGGCGACGGCGAACAGGATGAGATCACCCCGGGGCCGGAAGCCGGTGGCGGCCAGCCGGCGGAAGGCCACCGTCATCGAGGCCGTGAGGTTGAGCATGTCCACCGCACCCCGACCCCACACCTCACCGTCGACGAGCTCGCCGCCGAAGGGGTCGCGGGTCCAGCCCTCGGCGTGGACGGGGACCACGTCGGTGTGGCCCATGAGGCACAGGCTCGGAGCCGAGCGGTCGCGGCCCTCGATGCGCGCCACCAGCGATGTGCGCCCGGGCGTGGGCTCGTAGCGCTGGACGTCGATCCCGACGCCCTCCAGGTACGACTGGATCGCATCGGCGTTGCGGACCTCCTGCCCCGACGCCGCCGTGCCGTCGTTGACGCACGCGTTGCGGATCATGACCTGCAGCAGCTCGACGGTCTCGGCCGTCAGACGGTCCATCGGCGATGTCTACAGCGGATCGGAGAGCGCGTGGAGCCGCCCGCCCCGGGTCGCCACCCAGATCCAGCCCTTCCAGACGGCCGGCGTCGCCTCGATGCAGCCACCCAGACGCACCGACCACGACTCGGTCGGCATGCGCCGGGGATCGCCCACGTCGTAGCCGTGGAGGACACCGGCACAGTCCCCGAGGACGAGGACGCCGTCGACGACCACCGGCGAGGACCACAGTGGGCCAGGCAGCCGGAGCTGCCACAGCACGGTCCCGTCGGCCCGGTCGATGCCCAGGACCCGCCCGCCGTTGGTGGTCGCGATGACCACGTCACCGTGCAGCGCGAGCGTCGACCACACGCCGCTCGGACGGCCGTCGAGATCCTTCACGCTCCACACCAGCGGATCGTCAGCGCGCTGAGGATCGAGCTTGATGATCTGACCGACCTCGAGGCCCCGGGCGTTCCCGCGCTCCCGCTCCACGCCGACGTACAGCGCGCCTTCACGGTCGATCACGATGGACGCGTCGATGTCGTCGCCCGCCCAGAACCGGAAGCGGCGGGTCGGTGTGCCCCCGTTACGGAGCGGGGCGAGGTCCCAGCCCTGCACGAGGCCACCGGAGTTGGCGAACCAGACCGTGTCGCCGGTCAGGGCCACCGAGTTCTCGATCGACACGTCGCGACCGCGGTTCCCGGCCAGGTCCCGCAGGAGACGATCGTCCCAGCCGGGCGTGTGGAACACCAGCTCGGGAGCGACCGTGACGAGACCGTCGGAGCCGATGCGGCGGTTCAGCCGCACCACATGGAACTGGGAGTTCTCCCCGCCTTCGAGCAGGAGGTCGTCGACGACGAGCGCCGAGCCGT
>JBIKWW010000415.1:0-3578 GCA_044356125.1 Acidimicrobiia bacterium | reverse complement strand
GCCCGGGTCACTCGGCCCGGGTCACTCGGCCCGGGTCACTCGGCCCGGGTCACTCGGCCCGGGTCACTCGGCCCGGGTCACTCGGCCCGGGTCACTCGGCCCGGGTCACTCGGCCCGGGTCACTCGGGTGGGGTCTCGGCGCCGGCGAGCCACTCGGGGCGGACCCCGGCGACGACGAACGTGTCGAGCACCCGGCCGTCCTCGTCGTGGAGCTCGGCCGAGCGGATGTCGCCCCCGGCGGCCCAGAGCGTGCGGGTGATCATGGCCAGCAGCCCGAGGCGGTCGTCGCCCGACACACGGACCCGGTGCGTGCCGTCGCCGAGATCGTCGACCGCCTCGATCCGGAACTCGATCGCCGGATCGACGGCGATGTCGACGGGATCGTCGTGGGCGGCCGTCAGCGCCCCGCGCAGGGCCTGGCCCAGCGAGGTCCAGTCGGGCTCACCGCTGAGGGGCACGTCGAGCGGACGGACGCGCAGCCTCTGCAGGGCCAGGCCCGGCCACGACGCCACCCGGGCCGAGCGGATGGACACGCGGTGGGCGGTGCAGACCGTCGCCGTGCGCGACAGCAGCCCGGGACGGTCCGGAGCGACCACGCTCAGCTCCCAGTCGTGGTCCCCGGGCGCCGGGGAGGCCACCCGCACCCGCACCTCGCCGGGACGGAGGCCGGGAGCGACGAGCAGGGCGTCCACCACGAGATCCTCGGCCGGGGCCTCCCACCAGCCGCAGGGTGCGCCGTCGACAACCGCCGCGGCGCGCACCGGCTCCACCCCGGCAGCGAGCAGACGCCCGCGGACAGCGTCGGCCAGGGCGTCGTCGGTCGGGGCGTTCGGGGCCATGGTCGTCATCATCGCCCCGATCATCCCGTTCCGGGGTTTCGCCCGCGTTTCGAATGCGTGAGCAGTCGCTACCCTCGGCACGTGCGCGCCGCGTTCTCCCTCCGGCCCCGGGTCCCGGTCATCAGCTTCGACGACCGCATGGAGACCGTCGAGTTCCGTGTGTCCCACACCGCCCACATCACCGTCGACAGCGACGTCTGCCGCAGCTGCACCACGCAGGCCTGTGTGACGGCGTGTCCGGCCAAGCTCTTCGTGCCGACGACCGACGGCGGCATCCTGTTCAACTACGAGCAGTGCTTCGAGTGCGGGACCTGCTACCTCGTGTGCAACAACGAGGGCGCCATCTCGTGGTCCTACCCGGAGGGCGGGTACGGGGTCGTGTTCCGCCATGGGTGACCCGGCACCGGCCGCCGTGCCGGTGGCCGGTCCGGTGCCGGTGGCCGGCCCGGTGCTGGTGGCCCTGAAGGGCGTGGCCGCACGCTCGGAGGTCGACGCCCTCAGCGGGGTGGTCAGCACCGACGACCGTGTCGTGGGCGCCTCGCCCGCCGACCGTGCCGCACTGGAGTGGGGCCTGCGGCTGGCCGGGCCGGACCGGGCGGGCGGCTGCGTGGCCGTGAGCGTCGGGGGGATTGCCGTCGAGGCCATGCTGCGCGAGGCCCTGGCGTGCGGAGCGGCGGCGGCCGTGCGCGTCGACCCCGGCGGCCACGACGACGAGCCGCCCTCCTCGGCGGCGGTCGCCGAAGCGCTGGCCGGGGTGGCCCGGTCCCTCGGGGCCCGCCTCGTGCTGACGGGCGACTGGAGCCTCGACCGGGGCACCGGTTCGGTGCCGCCGCTCGTCGCCGCCCACCTCGGCTGGCCGTCGGCGCTGGGCCTCGTCGCCCTCGACCCCGGTGTCGACGGCACGCTGCGCCTGGAGCGACGCCTCGACGGTGGTCGACGTCAGGTGCTCGAGCTCGCCGCCGGGGCGTCCGCCGTGCTGAGCGTCGAGGGAGCCACGGCATCGCTGCGGCGGGCCCCGATCGCCGGGGTGCTCGCCGCCCGGAGTGCCGCCGTGCGCGTCGAGCGGATGGCGGTGGCCGCCTCCGACCCCCGTGTCACCCGGCTCGCCAGCGGGCCGTTCCGGCCGCGCCCCCGCACGCTCGACGCCCCGCCGCCCGATGCCGCCGTCCGCCGGCGCCTCGAGGTGCTCGTGGGCGTCGGCACCAGCCGCACGCCGCCGCAGCGCCTCCGCCTGGATCCGGGGGCCGCCGCCGACCGGATCCTCGAACAGCTCCGGGCCTGGGGCGAGCTCGACTCCGCGACCTGACGGCCCTCGCTGCCGGTCCGGGTCAGCCCGTGCGACGCCGGTCGGCGCCGCTGCGAGCGGCCGCGGCCTGGGCCTGTTCGCGGTCCTCGCGGTCGGCCGCCCGCACGGCGTACCCGGCGATGATGGCCGGCAGCAGCACCACCGACCCGACGACCAGGCACACCATGGCGATGTTGGCCATGAGCGTCGGAGCCCACCGCAGGCCCACGAAGAACGCCACGCACGCCACCCCGAACAGCCCGTAGCCGGTCCGCTGGCCGGCGGCGGCCCAGCGACCGATCTGGCGGCGCCGCATCAGGACGGGATCGTGCTCGGCCGAGGGGATGCTCACCCGGCCAGTATGCCCATGCCGGTCACCTGAGCGGACCGGACCGGTTCAGGGTCGGCGGGGTGTCAGGGTCGGCGGGGTGTGAGGGTCGGCGGCCCAGATCCGGTCGTCGGGGGGTCGGGAGCCCAGATCCGGTCGTCGGGCCGGTCGGGCCGGTCGGGCCGGTCGGGCCGGTCGGAGGACGGCTCCGTACGGGCGGGAGCCCGGCTGGCGCGACCGGCGGGGGCCGGGCCGGGGCTGGGGTCGGGGGCCCAGACCGGGGCGAGCCGGGCCCGTTCGGCCCAGAAGAGATCACCGGCGTCGGTCGGGTCGAGATCGGACCGCGGCGTCCACACGGGCGGGCCAGGGGACCGGGCGGGTGTGCGGGCGGGTGTGCGGGCGGGTGTGCGGGCGGGTGTGCGGGCGGGTGTGCGGGCGGGGCCGGCTGCAGGCGTCGGGCGCCGGTCGGGTCGATGACCCAGCTGAGCACCCAGAGGACGATCCGGCTGTCGATCCGGCCGTCGATCCGGCCGTCGATCCGGCCGTCGATCCGGCTGTCGATCCCCGGGGCGGGCACCGGCCGGCGGGCGCCCCACCGGGACGAGGGGAGCAGGCCGACGGCGCCGGGCGGGCAGCAGCGAGGTGCAGCAGGTGAGCCCCAGCCCGACGGCGATGAGCACGTCACCAGGGGAGAGGATCTCGCGGATCGGGCCGGCGGCGACCGGGAAGTGGTCCATGAGCCAGTACAGGCGGTCGGTCTCGCCCTGGAGGTGGCGCTGCGGGGTGGCCGTGATGAGCGACCCCTCCGGACGGGGGATGCCAGCGGCCCGCAGTGCCCCGGGCGTGTAGGGCATGCCGCCGTTCACCGCCACCACGGTGAGGTTCGCCAGCAGCCCGATCCCGGCCACGAGCAGCGCCGGCACGGCCCGGGCGTTGATCACCACCACGAGCAGGGCCACCCCGAACGAGGCCAGGTACAGCTCGTGGGCCCAGGGAAGCCAGTCGCGGGTGGTCACGTTGACCAGACCGATCCACAGCACCGTGAGCCCCGTCCCGCGCAGCCGCCGCTCGGCGAGGTACCCGATGCTCCCGCCGGCGACGAACCCGGCGGCGACGCCGAGGACGG
>JBIKWW010000414.1:0-3582 GCA_044356125.1 Acidimicrobiia bacterium | reverse complement strand
GGTCCGGCCCTGAGGGGTCCGGCCGGGGCGGTGCGGCGAGGTCGTCAGCGGGCCCGTGCGCTCACGGCTCGCCATTCGTCCTCGGTCCAGGGCTGGCGCAGCTGGGCCGTCACGAAATCCGTGGTCCAGCGCACCATCTCGATCCACGGCAACTCGGCGCTGGCCACTTCGGTGAAGGCCATCCCCTGCAGGAGCAGGGCAGCGTCGTCGATCCGCAGCTCGACCCCCCGGTCCCCGCCCGCCGAGGCCGTCCACTCGTCGTCGCTCCAGTGGGCTTCGAGGTGACCGTCGAGCATCACGACGTGCTCCAGATCCCACGCCCAGCCATCGCCGGCCATCGACTGGTCGATCATGATCCCCAGGATCTGACGCAGAGCGGCCCCCGCCTCGAAGCTGAGCTCCACGGAACGGCTGTGCATGCTCCGATCCTGACATCGCCGCCCGTCCAAACGAGAGCGCCGGGGGACAGCGCAGGGGGAGCCCCGTTACGGGCGGGCCCGCAGCGGAGCCATCACCTGTTCGACGAACCTCAGCACCGGCTCCGTGGACCGCGGGTTTCCGAAGTCCATCACGAAGTGGGTCACGCCCAGGTCGGCCCAGCGGCCGAGGCGCTCCACCAACCGGGCGGCGTCCTCGTGGTCCTCGGGCAGGGCGCACTCGAAGGTCATCGACACCTCGATGGCCGAGGGGTCTCGGCCGGCGTCGGTGGCTGCGTCGTGCACGATTCCCAGGCGTCGCCGGAAGTCGTCGTCGGAGCGGGCAGGGAACGAGGTCCAGCGGTCGGCCAGGCGGCCCACCATCGGCAGGCCGATGCGCTCTCCCGAGGCACCGATGCAGATCTTCGGCACCGGATCGGGCAGCGGCGGAGCGGCGGCCCCGTCGATCCTGAAGTGCTCACCGTCGAAGCTGGGATCGGGCTGCGTCCACATGAGCCGGCAGATCGTGATGACCTCTTCGAGCTGGGCGAAGCGCACCGACGGCCGGGGGAAGTCGTAGCCGTACGCCCGGTACTCGTCCTCCCGCCACCCGGCGCCGATACCGAGGACGAAGCGGCCCCCGGTGAGGGTCTGCAACGTCGCCGCCATCTTGGCGGTCAGTGCGGGCGGTCGGTAGCCCTGCCCGAGCACGTGATGGCAGAGCTCCACCGATTCGTGCCGGGCCCCGAGCCAGGTGAGCGTGGTCCAGGCCTCCAGGAACGGGTCGGTCTTCGCGTCGAAGCCGTAGAAGTGGTCGGCGACCCAGAGCGAATCGAAGTGGGGCAGCGCCGTCGGCAGGATGTGGCGGTCCTGGTAGGGCGCGATGGGCTGGTGATCGCTCCAGCGGTTTCCGATCACGGGGGAGAGCCATCCGAAGCGAAGGGTCGCAGTCATCGCCCCGTTCGTAGCAGGCGACGGGTGGCCCGGCCGTCAGTCGGGTGGCGGGTCGGGTGGCCCGGGGGGCCGGCCCGTGCTCAGCAGCGACTCGCCGGATGATCGAGCACGTCGATCGGGCGCACCGAGACCGGGCGTCCGGGAATCAGGTCGACCAGCAGCATGTGCCGCGAGCCGTGTCCGAACATCGGCGAGCCGCAGTACCAGGCGGGTGTCGACACCCCCAGCGGGGCCAGGTCGGTGGTGAGGTGCCAGTGGCCGAGCGCGACGTAGTCGGCTCCGGTCGCGTCGATGTGCTCGACGGTGATCGGCGACGAACGGTGGGCATCGTCGGCCGTGCGGTTGAAGTGCCCGTGCCCGGCCACGACGTACCAGCGGTCTCCGGGATGAGCAGGGGCCCCGACGAGGGGCTGGTACCGGGGGTGGTGGTCGTCCATGGCCCGGGCCCACATCCGGACCGCGCCACCGACCAGATCGGCGCTCGATCCTTCGAGTCGGTCGAAGAAGTGGATCCCGGTCCGGTCGACGACGTCGCGGTGCCGACGGTAGAGCGCGGTCTGGTCGTGGACGTCGTGGTTGCCCGGGAGCAGCGCGACCTCGGCGTCGATGGCCTCCAGCCGGGTGAAGACGTCCTCGACGTGGTCGGCGGGGATGCGGGCGTGGTCGAACAGGTCGCCGGCGATGAGCAGCAGGTCGACGGCGTGCTCCTTCACCAGGTGGCCCATCACCTCGACCGGACACACGCAGCCGGGGGCGTGATGTCGGCCGGCGGGCTCGCGTCCACCCGGCCCGAGGTGCACGTCCGAGGTGTGCAGGATGCGGACGGGACGACGGGTCATCGAGGCCCGAGGTTAGGGGTGTCGGAGGTCGCGTCGCATCCCGGTCGCACACCCCGGCTCGGCGTCGGAGCGCGGTTTCGTGTGGGAGCCCGGTTTCCTGTCAGACCTCGTCCGTACGATCGGGACCGGGCGACATGGCCCGTTTCCGCTCCTCCGGCGTGGTTCTCGCCGCTCATGCCCGCCGGCGCTCCCCGCTTCGTAGCCCTCCCCGGGTCCTCCCGCTCTCCCTCCTGACCTCCCGTCGTGTCCTCCGAGCCAGAAAGCAGCCCATCATGAGCAACACCGTCACCGTCGTCGGCAACATCACCCGGGATCCCGAGCTCCGCTTCACCGCCAGCGGTCAGGCGACCGCCACCTTCGGCCTGGCGGTCAACCGCCGTTGGCAGAACCGTCAGACCAACGCCTGGGAGGAGGCCGTGAGCTACTTCAACGTCGTCACCTGGCGGGAGTTGGCCGAGCACTGCGCCGAATCCCTGGTCAAGGGGTCGCGGGCGATCGTCACCGGCCGGCTGGAGCAGCGCTCATGGGAGACGCCCGAGCACGACAAGCGCTCGGTCGTCGAGATCGTCGCCGATGAGGTCGGTCCGAGCCTGCGGTGGGCGACCGCCCAGGTCACGAAGGTCGAGCGCTCAGGGGCGGACAGCACCGGTGTGGCGTCGGCCGGGCCGCGCAGCGCAGGCCCCGGAACCGGTGCGCCCACCGGGGTCGAGGGCTATGACGACGAGCCGTTCTGACGGGCAGGGAACGGTTCACGGCGCCCTGCCTGCGTCGTGGGGCCGCTGGTTGTGATCGCTCGGCCGCCCACGAGCTGGGGTGCTCCCGACCGCAGGCTCGCGGCCCTCCGGGGCCCGTACCGCGGAGCGCCGCCGGTCCGGACCGGCCGGTCCGGTGCCGTCAGGGCAGTCGCAGGACCGAGCCGGGGTAGAGCAGGTCGGGATCTCCGGGGTGGGGGAGCCGATCGGCGTTCGCCGCCACGAGGGACCGCCAGTAGCGGGCGACGATCCGTTCCTCGGGCTGCGGGAGGCCCGTGCGCTCGGCGACCACGCGCTCGGCGATCGACCAGAAGTGGTCGCCGGGCCGAACGGTCCAACTCCTGGTGGCGGTGACGGCTCCGCGGTGCGGCGGGCCCGCCGGCGCGGTGGTGGGTGTCGCCGTGCTGGGCGCGGCGGTGGTGGGTGTCGCGGTGGTGGGTGGCGCGGTGGTGGGCGCGGCGGTGCTGGGCGCGGCGGTGGTGGGTGGCGCGGTGGTGGGCGCGGCGGTGGTGGGTGGCGCGGTGGTGGGCGCGGTGGTGGGCGCGGTGGTGGTGGGCGCAGCGGTGGGCGCGGCGGTGGTGGGCGCAGCGGTGGGCACAGTGGAGGCGCGGGGCGGCTCCG
>JBIKWW010000053.1:0-12534 GCA_044356125.1 Acidimicrobiia bacterium | reverse complement strand
CCACCCGCTCCTTGCGCTTGGCCTTCTCCTCCTCGCTCCGCTCGGCCCGGGGCGCGCCGGCGCTCTCGGAGGCGTTGGCGCCGGTGGCACGGGGGTCGACGGTGGTGAGCTTCGCTCGGATGGCCATAGGGCCGGGAAGATTACCGGGCCCGCCGGGGTTGTGAGAGCCGGTAGCGTCTGCTGCTGATGTGACATACACGGGGGTGCCTGGATTCGACTTCGGGCAGCCAACGTGGGAGAAGCGAGCCCTGGTCGCCGAGTCCAGGTAAACGAAGCGGCAACAACACAAACGCCAACGACAACGTTGCGCTTGCTGCCTGATTAGGTAGCAATGCGGGTGCGGCCCCGGCCCTGCGGGTCGCTCGCCCGTATCATCTTGCGGGGCTCACCTGCCGGGGGTGCTCAGACCCCGGCGGGGAAACTTCCTGAGCTGTGGGCCACCCGAAGGCGCCGGTGACGGCGGGCGGCCCGAGAGCTCTCCACCGGCTGCGCTCGGAGAAGGCCTGCTGCGGCACTGAAGGACGGGGGTTCGATTCCCCCCACCTCCACGATTGTGATGTCGCGAGACATCGAGTACGGCCCGAACCCCCGTCAGGGTTCGGCACGGCGCCCGGATCGCGCGGCGCTCGAGTCAGATCACCAGCGACCGCTCGGCAGTTCGGAGCTCGATCCCGCCAGACTCGTCGGAGACCGCTCGCAGCGACAGGGGAAGGACCTCAAGGGTGACCCAACCGTCGGAATCCGGCATGACCCGTTCGTAGCCGGCTGCAGCCGGCATCAGCCGCAGCAGCACGGGAGTCGCCGGCTCGATGATGAGCACCTCCGGCACCCCCATCTCGGCGAAGAACCCGAGCTTCTCCCGCGACTCGTCGCCCGGTGAGGTGATCTCCACGACCAGCTCGGCCCTGCCCTCCACTCCCTGACGGGACACGTGCGAAGGGTCGGCCACGACGAGGTCGGGGACGCGGTAGTCGGTCGAACCGGCTCCGGGCCGGCGGAGGTTGGTCTCGTACGTGACCTCGAGCGTGGTCGCGTCGGCCTACGGCGTCCGAGAACCGGATCCACGGCCACCGATGGCCTCACCAGTTCGGGAGCACGCGGCGGGCCGTTCATCGTCACGAGCACGCGAACGTCGGGTCATCCCCGGAGGACCTCGGCTTCGTGATGACACGGCGCGATCGCGTGCTGCCTGGTCCGTCCCGCCGCGTTCCTGGTGGCCTGACCGGGTCAGTCGAACCGGATCGACGGGTAGCCCTTGCCCGACTCGTCGCCGATTACCGCCGCGTAGCGGGGGGAGCCGCCGAAGTAGGCCTGGTAGCGCACCGTGCCGAACTGGTGCCCCTCGACGTTGGAGTTGTACCCCGTGAACCAGCCCTGGCTGCGGCGGAACAGCATGCGCTCGTGGGCCCGCTGCACCTCGGCCACCCACTCCTGCTCGCCCTCGAGCGTCGCCTCGATGCGCGTGCAGCCGCGCTCGCGGGCGGTACACAGCAGATCGGTGATCCAGTCGACGCCCGCTTCGATGGCGCGGGGGAAGTTGGTCGAGCCTGCGACGCTCTGCGGGCCCGCCACCATCAGCAGGTTCGGGAACCCGTGCGACATGACCCCGAGGAACGTCCTGGGGCTGTCGCGCCAGCGGTCGCGCAGCGTCTGCCCGCCGACGCCGCAGATGTCGACGCGGTCGAAGCCGCCGGTGATCGCGTCGAACCCCGTCGCGTAGACGATGACGTCGAGCTCGTGATGGCCGGCGGTCGTCTCGATGCCCGTCGGCGTGACCCGCACGATGGGCGTCTCGGAGAGATCGACCAGGTGCACGTCGTCGCGGTTGTACGCCTCGAAGTAGCGGGTCTCGAGGGGCAGGCGCTGCAACCCGAAGCCGTGGTCCTTCGGGATGAGCTTCTCGGCCCGCAGGGGGTCGTTCACGCGGCCGCGGATGCGGTCGGCCACGTAGCGGGAGAGCTCGGCGTTGGCCTCCTCGTCGACGTACACCTCCACGAAGTTGCCGGCGAGAAGGGCGAACCCGGGCTGGTCGTAGAGCTCGTCCCAGAGCGCCCGGCGCTCCTCCGCCGACATCGCCCAGAACCCGCGGCGCGGCACGTGCTCGAAGCCGCCGGGTGATGCCCTGCAGTTGGCGAAGATCTCGTCGTAGCGGGCCCGAATGGCGGCCATCTCCTCCTCGGAGATCGGCGCGTTGTTGAGCGGCGTGCTCCAGTTCGGGCGACGCTGGAACACGGTGAGCGAGCCGACCTTGCCGGCCAGCTCCGCGATCACCTGGATGCCGGTCGCCCCGGTGCCGATCACGCCGAATCTGCGCCTGTCGAGGGCGACGGGCTCCTTCGGCCACCAGTAGGTGTGGAACGACTCGCCCTGGAAGTCGTCCATGCCCGGGTAGCGCGGCAGCGTCGGCATGGACAGCGGCCCAAGGCTCGTGATCACGTACCGGGCCTCGAAGCTGCGGCCGTCGGCCAGGTCGAGCTGCCACGTGCGGGCCGCCTCGTCCCATGCCATCGCGACGACGCGGGCGTTGAAGCTCATGTGCCGGCGAAGGTCGAACCTGTCGGCGACGTGGTTGAGGTAGCGGAGGTTCTCGGGCTGGGCCGAGAACAGCTCGTTCCAGTGCCACTCGTCGAGCAGCTCCCGGGAGAACGAGTACCCGTACGTGTAGCTCTCGGAGTCGAACCGCGCCCCCGGGTAGCGGTTGCGGTACCAGGTGCCCCCGAGGTCGTCGTCGGCCTCGAGCACGATGGCGTCGATGCCGAGGTCGGTGAGGCGCTTGATCTGGTAGATCCCCGACACGCCCGCCCCGATCACGATCACCTCGTGGTGGAGGGTGCGCTCCGCTGCGCTCGGGGGCGGGCTGGTTCCGTCCATCGCCTCATCCAACCAGATCGGCGGTCCGGCGACCGCGTCGGACGTCCGGTGGTCGAGACCTCTGCCGCGGCGCTACGGCGTCGATGATCGTCCGACTCAGGCCATCCCGATCGGCTCGGCGAGCGGTGTGACGATCTCGCCGGGTCGTGCGCGCATCATGTCGTGGAGTTCCTTGCGTACGCTCGCGTACGCGGGATCGTCGAAGCGGTTGTGCATCTCATCGGGATCTTCGACGAGGTCGTAGAGCTCGCCAGCTCCCGAGTCGAGCTCGAAGGTGCACTTGTGGGTCTTGGTTCGCACCGTGCGCAGCTTCAACGCCACTCCGCAACGCGACGCGTGGACGTGCCATTCGCTGTAGGCGACGTCGCGGGTGACCGATTCGCCTTCGAGCAGCGAACGAAGGCTTCGGCTCTGCTGATTGCGCGGCGCGGCGACGCCTGTGTAGTCGTGGAACGTCGCGGCGAGGTCGAGCGTCGACACCGGCTCATGCACGACGTTCCCGGCGCGCACACCCGGCCCTCGCACGATCATGCCGACGCGCAGCAGGTCCTCGTAGGGGATCGGATGCTTGAGGTAGAGGCCGTGGTTGCCGAGCAGCTCGCCGTGATCGGTCGTGTAGACGACCAACGTGTTGTCAGCGAGACCGAAGTGCTCGAGCGCTTCGAGCATGCGCCCTACGCTGTGGTCGATCTGCGAGATCATCCCGTAGTAGTTGGCAGTCATGTGCGCCAGCTGCTCGTCGCTCTGATCGGGCATCCGCGAGCTCTTGGAACGGAACCTGCGCAGGGCCGGATCGCTGAGCTCGGGTTCGCTCTCGAGCACGGCCCTGTGCCACCAGGGCCGGCGGTCCAGGTCACGTGTGCGGTGCTTGGGGAGCGTGATCGACCGGGGGTCGTACAGGCGGCTCCACGGTTCCGGGCAATCGAACGGATGATGCGGATCAGGGAACGACGCCCACACGCAGAACGGCTCATCAGCCGGGCGACGCGCCAGAAAGTCGATGGTGCGATCGGCGACCCAGGTGCTGCTGTGCCAAGCGGCCGGCAATGCGGAGTGCCACGTCTGCGCCGCCCCGACGCTGGGCCCAAGGTCAGTGGCCCACAGGCCGTGCGCCTCGTCATCGACGCCGCGCGACAGCACCCACCGCTCGTAGTGCCCGCCGGGGACGTGCCGGTCCGTCCGTTGCAGGTGCCCGAGCGTGCACAACTCGACGTGCCGGAACCCCATGTAGGGCCCGAACCAGCCCGGCCCGAAGGTCGCACTGCTTCGCCAGCACTCGGGGGTGCCGGTCGGCGCGAAGGTCGCCTTGGTGGCGAAGTGCGCCTTGCCGATGAACGCCGAGCGGTAGCCCGCACGGCTCAAGGTGCCGGCGAACCCGCGCTCGCCGACCGCTGGATCGAGATCGACGCCGTTGTCCCACACACCGTGGGTAAGGGGCAACAGGCCGGTGAGGATCGACGCCCTCGACGGCTGGCACACCAGATTCGGCGTGATGCACGCGCCGAAACGCGTGCCTCGCTGCGCGAGCCGGTCGAGGTGGGGCGTCTTGACCGCCGGGTTCTCGAACCCGAAGCAATCGGCGCGTTGCTGATCGGAGGTGATCAACAAGATGTTGGGTCGGGTGGTCACGCGTCCTCTCAGGATGACGTCAGGGTGTTGGACTGCGACTGCAGTCGCGCGCTAGAGGCCGGAGATCTCCGCGATGGCGATCCCGCTCTCGCCGGCGACGCAGTAGAGGAGGAACGCGCGACCGTTCTCCTCGAAGACCGCTGGATCGCGGAGTTGGTTGGCCGGCTTCTCGATGTAGCCGCGCTGGGAGCGCTCGACGGGGAGGTCCGCGCCTTCCCACTCCCGCTCTGGGGCCAGCACGACACCGTGAGTCTCCTCGTTCCACGACATCCAGTCGTCGCTGATCGTGATCGTCGAGTGCAGGATCGCCTCGGGAGCGTCGCCAACGCGGGTCCAGAACACGTGCAGCGTGTCGTCGCGTCGAAGGACCGCGCTGTGGCGCATCGCGGGCCCGAACAGCATCGGACCCGGTTCGAAGCCGGACCGGCCGTTGGCGGAGCGATACACACGGCCCGGCATGGTCAGCGCGTACGTCATGTCGCGGTACCGGAACGCCCGCAGGTATGCAGCCGGAACGTGGCCGCCGACCGGCGCGAACTGCACGCCATCGGCGGACACCGCGACGTCGGTCGATTGGCGGTAGTCGCTGAAGCGTTCGAGCCCGTGGAAGTACATGACGATCTCGCGTCGTGATTCGTCGACGTGCACGTCGGGCGATGCGACATGCGGAGTGACGGGGAACAGACGCACTTCTTGGCCCAGCGCACGGAGGTTCCCGAGGTCGTGCGACGTGAGCCCTCGTGGAATCTCCTTGGGGAACGCGCTCTGCGACAGGTGCAGCGAGCCAGGGATGTGGACGTTCCACGGACCGAGTAGGTCGTCGGCATACGCCAGGCGGATGTAGCTGCCGTAGTGGTCGGCGAAGTAGAGGTAGTAGCGACCAAGCGGTGACTCGACCCAGTCGGGAACCCGGATGAGCGACGGGCCGTTGATGTTGGTCCCGATGCTCGGATCGGTCGCCGGCGTGATGATCGGGGCATCGAGGAGGCGGGAGGCTCGAACGGCCGGTCCGCCCGGATTCGGCGATCGGGGGATCGTGGTCATTTCCGCGCGTCGTTGGTGGGCGCGAACAGCCGCCGGACCAACGGCTCGTAGTAGTCGAGCGTGGGTGAGACGTACTCCGGGTCGAATGCCGTCTGGTCGTACTTGAACGTGAACTCGTCGGTCAGGTCGTAGTAGGGCGAGTCCCGGTAACGGTCTCGGGTGTTCCGATCCGCGCCGATGTGGTGCCAGAAGTAGTAGCCCTGGAAGATGCCGTGGTGGGCGACCATCCAGTGGTGTCCTTTCGACACCACGCCCTTGAGCATGTCGGCGGCGATCGCCGGGTGGTGGCGAGGCGCGAGCGTGTCGCCGATGTCGTGGAGCAGCGCGCACATGACGTACTCCTCGCTCTCGCCGGCGTTCTCGGCGCGCGCTGCGGTCTGCAGGCTGTGCTGGAGTCGGCTCACCGGGTAGCCGCCGTGGTCGCTGTCGAGTGCCCGGAGCAGCCAGAGCGCATGGTCGGCGACACGGCGCTGTGTCTCGTCGGCGTTGGCGCCGATGATCGCCCAGTCCGCAGCGGTTGACTCCTCGAACGAGCGGAAGGCGGCCCGCTTCGGGTCGGCGGCGGGTGGCGTGGAGAGAGTGGAGAGATCGGTCATGGCGTGGTCCTTGTGCGTTGGGTCGGCAGTGCCTCGGACGGGAACGTGGTCATGGCAAGCTCGCGTCAGAGGTTGCCCTCGCGGGAGTTGCTGCGCTGGCGGATGGTGTCGCCGACGAGGTTGAGCGCGAGCACGGTGACGAACAGGAACAGAGCGGGGACGAACGTCATGTTCGGTGTCGCCTGGAGCCGTGAGAGCCCGGCGCCGGAGCGGATCATCTTCCCCCAGCTCACGGAGTCGCCACCGAGTCCCGCGCCGAGGAAGGCGAGTGACCCCTCGACGATCATCACTGACCCCAGCGTCACGAGCGCGATTGCGAGGGCCGGCCCGGCGAGGTTGGGCACGAGCTCCCTGAACGCGATCCGCCAGCCCGTCGCTCCCATCGCCCTCGCCGCGACGACGTACTCGCGAGACGCCTGCTGCATGGCGGCGACCCTGATGACCCTGAACATGGCCGGCACGAAGAGCGCGCCGAGCGTCAGGATGAACGGGGAGACGGTCATCGTCCCACCGCTGCCCGTGATCATGGACGCCATGAGGAGCAGGAAGAGCAGCGGGGGTATCGACAACATGCCGTTCGTGGCGAACACGAGCGCGGCGTCGAGTCGCCCCCGGCGGTATCCGGCGAACAGCCCGGCCGTGGCGCCGACGAGCAGCGCGAACGCGACCACTCCCAGGCCGACGAGCATCGACGTTCGAGCACCGTGGATGGCGAGGGCGAGCAGGTCATTGCCGGAGTCATCCACACCCAAGGGGTGCGACCAGCTGATCGTCGATCTCCAGGCGCCGGTTCCAGCTTGGGCGCCCGCGAGGTAGTCAGGATCATCCAGCCGCCTCACGGGCAGGAGATCAACGATGAGGGACACGAGCGCGAGCATCGCCAGCCATAGCCCCGAGACCCACAGTCCGACACGGCGACTTGTACGTCGCACCGTCGGGTCGGCGGTCTCGGGGACCGCAGCAGTGGTGGGGTTGCCCGTCATCGGTTCGCACGCACCCGGGGATCGACCAAGGGGTAGACCACATCGACGGCGGTCGTGAGCGCCAGGACCGCGACGGTGATGACCGTGACGATGCCCAGTACCAGTAGGTGCTCGCGCAGCCCGATGGCGGTGGTGAGAGCGGTCCCGAGGCCCTTGATGTCGAACAGGGTCTCGGCGATGACCGTCCCGCCGAGGAGACCGCCGAGATTGACGCCGGCCACGGTGAGCAGCGTCAGGCTCGACGGCCTGAGCGCGTGGCGCAGCAGGATCGCCCGATCACTCAACCCTCGTGAGCGAGCGAAGAGGATGAAGTCCTCCTTGAGCGTGCTCTCCAGGTCGGCGCGCAGGAGGCGGGTGAACGACGGGACCTGTGTCATCGCGAGCGTGATCGCGGGCAGCACGAGCGACCGCAGGTGTTCGGTGGGTGACTCGCTCCAGGCGACGAGCCCTCCGACGGGGAGCCAGCGGAGCTGGATGCCGAACACGAAGATCAGGAGCGGTCCGAGCACGAACCCGGGGGTGGCGAGGGCTGCGTAGGTGCCGGCGTTGATGATCGAGTCGACCATCGACCCGGGTCTCGACGCCGCGATCACGGCAAGCGGCACGGAGATCACGAGCGCGAGCATCAGCGAGATCACGGCGAGCTCCAGGGTGACCGGGAATCGATCCGTGATGACCGAGCCGACGGAACCGCCCATGCCGACGTTGTAGACATCACCGAGATCGCCGCGCAGCATGTTCGTGAGCCATGTTCCGTACTGCACGAGGAACGGCCGATCGAGCCCGAGCTGCTGCGTGAGCGCAGCCACCTTCTCCGGGTCACCGGCGCCGTCGCCCAAGATGTTGACGACCGGATCGCCCGGCATCAGGTGCAACATCGCGAAGCACAGCAGCGTGCTGAACAGGAACAGTGGGATCGCGTTCGACACGCGACGAACCGCCGTGCGCATGACTCAGCGCGCCGTTCGCAGCGGGCCGGACCCGACGTCGAGGGATGTCACGGGAGGGTCGGGCTCAACCCACCGTGAGCCATGCGGTGTCGGCGAAGAGCCGTCCGCCCGCCCAGGCCAGCGGAACGCCGTCGGGGGACGTCGAGGTCCCGAGGCCGCCGCACGTGGCGCATCCGGCGACGGTCATCATGCCGAGCCACAGGTAGTTCCAGTAGACCTGGTTGGACAGCTCGCGGTTGATCGACTCAGCCGCCCGCTTCCGCACGACCGGGTCGGAGTTGCCGCGGATCTGCTCGAAGGACGAGTCGATGATCGCGTTGGTGCCGCGCGAGAAGTTGGTGCCGAACCTCCCGGCCGAGTTGAGACATGCGGTCTCCGAGCCGCCGCAGCCCAGGCCACCGACCCAAGCCCAGTACTGATCCGGCGTCCAGAACGGCCAGGTACCCCCGCGGGCGAGATCGTACGGAAGCCGTCCGGTCGTGTTGGCCGCGGTGAAGGCCGATGCCTCGAGTGCCGGGCCGATCCTCACGTCGATGCCGGAGCGCTCGATCATCTGCTTGAGCACGGCGAGGTCGCCCTGGAAGTCGGGGTTCGTGTTCGCGCCGATGACGATCTCGACCTTGTCGACCTTCTTCTCTGCCTTGTAGTCCTCGACGAGGGCCTTCGCCTTGGCGACATCGAACTTCGGGTACCCGGAGTCGGCCAGGTAGCCAGGGACCGCCGGCGAGAACACTCCCGTGGCCAGCTTCGCCCCTGGCGCCCTCAGGTTCCGGAGGGTCTCGACGTCGATCGCCGACGCAACCGCCCGCCGGAGCCGGACGTCGCGCAACGGGTTGTCGGCCTTGGCCAGGTTCGCGAACATGAAGTCGGTCGGCGATCCCGTGAAGTCGGTGCCCACGATCGCCTTCTTGTCGGCTGCGAGCTTCTGGAAGTCCCTCATCGTCAGGTAGCCCATCGTCATCGCGAACTGGACCTGGCCCGTCTGCAGCTGCGCGACGCGCTGGTCCTCGTCGACGACCGGGCGGAACTCGATGGAGTCGAGCTTGGGAAGTCCGACCCGCCAGTAGTTCGGGTTGCGCACCAGCTTCATCGATTCGTTCGGCTTCCAGCAGTCCCCCACGCACATGAACGGACCAGTGCCGATCGGATGCTTGGCGTCCTTGCTCTTCAGCTGCGCCGGCGCGGTCATCACCGACGCCTGGCCGAACAGGGTGTCGCCGAACGTCGTCCACGGGCGGCGCATCGTGCAGGTCGCGCTCAGCGGCCCGCTCACCGCGCAGCCCTCGATGTCACCAAACGCGGACGCGCCGACGCCGGTTCGCAGCGCTTCCATGTTGAGCGCGAGCGCGGCACCATCCAGCGCCTCACCGTTGTGGAACGTGATGCCGGGTCGCAGCGTCAAGGTCCACTTCGTGGAGTCGGAGTTGGGGGTCGGCATCGACGCCAGGAGATTCGGTACCGGGCGGCCGTCGCGATCGATGCGCAGCAGCGTGTCGAAGACCGCCATCGCCGGGAAGTACGCGGGGAAGCCCCAGGAGGAAGTCGGCGGGTACCAACCCGACAGGGTCTCGAGGGAGATCGCGAACACGGCCTCGCCACCTCGCTTCCCGCCCGGCGACGACGTCGTGACCGGGACCGTTGCGACCGTCGTGCGCGGCGCGGCCGTCGTGGCCACCGCCTTCGCCGTGCGCTTCGTGGTCGTCGTCTTCTTCGCGACCGCATGGCCGGGTGCTCCGGACAGCAGCGACAGACAGGCGACCAGGGCCACTGCTGACGTCATCGTCTTCCTCATGTTGCGCAACATAGCGCGATTCTGTGCAACACTTCAATTGGACCCGGATCCTTCGAAGGAGAGCCGCAGTTGAGCTACGACCCGTTCCAGCGCGGTCCGCACCCAGTCGGTGTACGGACCTACGAGTTCATCGATGAGGCACGGGACCGGCGGCGCTTCCCAGTGGAGGTCTGGTACCCGGCAGATCCGAGCCATCGAGGCCAGGACCTCGACGACGCGACCGCTGACCGCTTCGAGGTCACGCCCGACTTACCCGTCCAGATCCAGCGTGCGATCCGCGCGGCTCGGCCCGGCACCGGCAGGCATCCGCTCGTCGCCTACTTCCACGGAGCACGCGGGGATCGCCGTCGCAACACCAACATGACGACCCACCTGGCCAGTCACGGCTACGTCGTCGCGTCACCGAGCTTCCGCGGCGACACGCAGATCGATCCGGTGGCCGATCCGATCTCGCAGGTCATGGGCAACCGTCCGCTCGACGCTCGAGCCGTCCTGGACCTCTTCGAGCGAACCGTCGACGCCGACATCGCCGCCCTGGCCGACCTCGACGCAATCGGTACGTGCGGGAACTCGTTCGGCGGTTGGACGGCTTTACGGCTCAACGAGATCGATCCGCGGCCCGAGGCGTTGCTGGCGATCGTTCCCGCCGTCGGCACGTCGCTGGGGAATCGAATGGACGTGGACGTCCGCGGGTGGGGCCGGCCGGTGCCCACGACGATCGTCGCCGGCGACCGCGACGCGCTCGTGCCGCTCCGCAACATCGAAGAGCTCTTCCACAGCCTCGCAGAACCGAAGCGGCTCGCCGTGCTCAGCAACGCCGGCCACGCACACTTCGCCGACCAGGCCGAACAGCGCCATGAGAACCTGCGCGCCACGTTCCGGCAAGGCTCCGCAGCGATGGGGCTGCCGCCCGAGGCCATCGCGACCGTCGCCGAGGCACTGGTTCCGTTCTCGGAGCTCTGCCCGGCGGAATGGGGCACCGCGACCGCGAACTCGCTCTGCCTCGCCCACATGGACGCTCACCTCAAGGGTCTCGACGCAGCCCGGGACTTCCTGGCCCACGACCTGAGCCGTTCGTTCGAGAACCGGGGCATCGACCTGCGTGTCCGCTGAACAGCGAGCGGCGTCGCCGCACGACGCACGCAGCCCTACGATCCGTCGTCACGCCGAGAGCGTCTGACGCCTGCGATGCGACGACCTGTCTGCGAGAGACCACGATGACGAGACTGCGAGACGAAGTCCAAGCTGCCCTGTCGACCGGCCGGCAGGGCGTCCACACCCAACGAGAACTTGCGCCGATCATCGGTGTCACGCCGGGGCAGCTCTCACGAATCCTCGACAACCCCGCCCGACGGCTTCGCCCGGGACAGGCGGCTGCATTCGCGTCGTTCCTCGGCGCTTCGGTGGAGCACGTCGCCCGGATCCTGCGCGACGACCTCGCAGGCGCCCGAAGCCCGGACACGCCCATCGAGACATGCCGTGACGCGGCTGGGGTCGATGCGGCCCGCCCGGCCGTCAGCCTGCGGCTCTCCACCCTGCAGAGAACAGGGGCCCCGGGGGCAGCGGACTTCACGATTCAAGTGACCGGCGCCGATCGCGATCTCATGGTCGAGTACCTCAGCGCGCAACTCCACGACGTGATGCGCCTGCGAGAACGACTTGACCGCTTGATCGCAGAAGCCGGGCCCCTCGATGGGGCTCAGGACGAGCCCGATGCAGCCCGCCCGAACGGCGGCCGTCGATGACCCGTTCACAGCCCGTTGCCGACGACTCGTTCTGGGACGAGTACGAGTACCACCTGCGCAGCGAGTTCCGCCGCGCCTGGTACTCCTCCATCCATCGGGTCAGCACGTGGCTACGGGCGCCGATCTCGATCAGCTACTCGAGTGACGGCGGACCCGCCGGGCTGTGGTCCGTCGCCGGTCGAACCGCCGTGGATCCGACCGGCCTTCGCCCCGTCTGGACCGCCTCGCAAGGGTGGATCGACCGGTGCGCGGCCCTCGACCGAGAACCTGACATCCTCGGATGGAGCGAGGCAGCGGGCGTCCTCGATCGATGGTCTGACATCGTCGAGCAGGTGACGGCGCGCGGACTCACTTCGGACGCCGGTGTGCCCACGTCACCCGACAGGACCATGTTCATGCTCTTCACGCGAGCCGGCACCAAGAGCACCGTGTCGTGCTTCGAGGTGAGCCGCGACACCGCGACGAAAGCCGAAGCCGCCCTCGGTCGAATCCGAGTAAGCGAGCCATCCGACCTTCTCCCGAACTACCTCAGCGCCCTCCGAGACCCTCGCCAGCCGCTGCCGCGGAGACGGTGACGGTACGGCACCGAGCCGCGATCTCGGTCTGCTCAGCCCCGGCAACGTCGCCACGGTGATCTCGCGCCGGGCAGCAATACAGGTCGGCCGAACGACGTGAGCGCGATGCCAGGCCCGCTTCCAAGCCTGGAAGATGGAGTGTTCACCGATATCACCGAGCACCCCACCGCCTCCACGAGGATCTACCTCATGGCACGGCCGGGACCGGCGTGTGCGCCGGCAGGCGATGTTCCATGACGAAGCCGGGGAACCCGTCGGCCGCGACCTGGTCGATGCGGTCGAAGTAGCGGGACCCGGTGACGTACGCGAGGAACTGCCGAGGCTTGCCGGGGATGTTGGCGCCCGTGTA
>JBIKWW010000413.1:0-3600 GCA_044356125.1 Acidimicrobiia bacterium | reverse complement strand
GGTCGCCGCAACCGTGCTCATGGGGGTGCTCGTGCTCGCCTCGGGTAACGGCGGGACCGCCTACCACCTCGAACGCCTCGGCGTCACGGTGCCCGTCAGCGCCCTCATGAACATGGTGATGCTGCGACCGATGCAGTGGGTCGTGCGCCGGGTCGTCCACGGGGTGTGAGGGGAATGCCGAACACGTCACGGCGCCTCACCGGAGTGGGCGTCATCGTCGTCTGCCTGTTCCTCGCGCTCGGCGGCCGCCTCGGCCAGCTCCAGGTCGCCGAGTCCGAGCGCTTCGCCCGGGAGAGCGACATCAACCGCACCCGCATCGGGTTCGGGCCGGTGGTCCGGGGCCGCATCCTCGACCGCAACGGCAACGTGCTCGTCGGCAACCGCAAGGTCAACGTCGTACGCATCAACTCCGCCGAGCTGCCCCGGCGGACCTCCGCCCGGCGGGTGCTCTACCAGCGTCTCGGGGCCGTGCTCGGCATCTCGCCCGCTGCCATCGAGGACCGCGTCCGGCGCCGGGGCGGCCAGCTCGAGGCGGTCGAGGTCGCCCGGGAGGTGCGCGAGACGACGGTCGTGTACCTCAACGAGCGCGCCGAGCAGTTCCCCGGGGTCATCACCGATGTCGACACCCAGCGCGTCTACCCCCAGGGCAAGCTGGCCGCCCACGTCCTCGGCTTCGTGGGCGACATCGGCGACAGCATCCGGTCGCCCCGGTGCCCGACGGCCCGCTACCAGACCGGTGACAAGATCGGGAAGGCGGGCGTCGAGCTCGAGTACGAGTGCGAGCTGAGGGGGCTGCCCGGCATCTACGAGTACACCGTCGACCGGGCCGGGCGCGTGGTCGGCGAGCCCCGTGAGCTGCGCCCTCCCGTGCCCGGTCGCGACATCCGCCTCACGATCGAACCGGAGGTTCAGGCCGTCCTCGAGTCGAGCATCGCCGAGGCGCTGCGGCTGGCCCGCCGGGAGGTGGGGGAGGACCGCTCCGACCGCCTGCCCGACGGCACCCCGCTCATGAAGCCGCTGCAGGCCCCGGCCGGTGCCGGCGTGGTCTTCGACACCACCAACGGCGAGATCCTGGCCATGGCGTCGTACCCGACCTACGACCCGAACGACTTCGTGCGCGGCATCGACCAGCGGGCCTACGCCCAGAAGTACGGGGACCAGCAGCTCGCCCCGCTCACCAACCGGGCCATCACCACCCGGTACTCGCCGGCGTCGACGTTCAAGGTGTTCACGGCCATGGCCGGTCTGCTCTCCGGGTACATCACGCCCGAGCAGCAGATCATGGACAACGGCGTGTACACGCTGCCGGACTGCGTGAAGAACCCGGCGCTGTTCCGCGAAGGCGTGAAGTGCCGGTTCAGCAACGCCGGAAAGACACCCCACGGGCCGGTCAACACGACGCTGTCGATGATCGTGTCCTCCGACGTCTACTACTACGACCTGTCCCAGCGGATCTGGACGGGAGCACCCCAGCTCCGCAACGCGATCCAGGACGTCGCCCGGAACTTCGGCCTCGGGGATCGCACGACCGTGCGCCTTCCCTACGAGAAGGCCTCCCCGATCCCGAGCCCCGAGGTCAAGCGCCGACGCCACGAGCTGAACCCCGAGGTGTGGCCCGATCCCAACTATCGCACCGGTGACAACCTCAACCTGGCCATCGGACAGGGCGAGATGGCGGTGACCGTCCTGAACCTCGCCGCCGGCTACAGCGCCTTCGCCAACGGCGGGACCCTGTACGTGCCCCAGATCAGCTTCGCCACCCCGGCCCCTCCCGACGGTGGCGTGATCGATCTGGAGGCCCTGCGCCTGGAGGCGGCGGCGACGTCGGGTGACACGGTGCCTGCGGCCTCCTCGCCGTCGGCTGGTCCGTCGGCGTCGTCGTCCGTTTCGCCGTCGTCCGTTTCGTCGTCGGGTGCGGCCCCGTCGTCGAGTGCGGCCCCGTCGTCGGGTGCGGCGCCGTCGAGCGTCGTGCCGCCCGACACGACGGTCGCTGCGCCCCGGGCCCGACCCACCACGTCCACGACGCTGGTGCCCCCCGCCGATCTGGAGCCCGTCGTGCGTCGCCGCATCGCGCTGCCCGACAGCGTGCGCGCCCCCATCCTCGAGGGGCTCGTCGGCGTGACCACCAGCCGCTACGGCACCGCCCGCGACGCCTTCGACGGCTTCCCGGCGAGGTGGACCGTCGCCGGCAAGACCGGCACCGCCCAGACCAACCGCCAGGACAACGCCCTCTTCGTGGGCTTCGCCCCCGCCGGCAAGCCCCGCTACACGGTGGCCATCGTGCTCGAGCAGGCCGGGTTCGGCGGCCAGACGGCCGCTCCCGTGGCCCGACGGGTGTTCAACGTGCTGGCGGGGGAGCCACCGGGAGCCCTCAGCCTGGTGAGGTCCAAAGGAGCGATCGACCGGTGACCGACGCATCCATCCCCCGGTCCCGGGCGACCAGCCGCAGCGACCACCCGAACCGCCACATCGACAAGACGCTGCTGATCGTCACCGCCATGCTCTCGGTGCTGAGCCTGGTGATGATCGAGTCCTCGGGCAAGGACATCACCTTCGTCACCAAGCAGGCCATCGCCATGGTGCTGGGGATGGGGGTCATGGCCGTGCTGATGTCGGTCGACTACCGGATGATCCTGGACAACGCCCCGGCCATCTACGTCGGCACGCTGGTGATGCTCGCCCTCGTGCTCGTTCCCGGCATCGGTCAGGAGAACAAGGGTGCCCAGGCCTGGTTCGAGTTCGGGGCCCTGCAGATGCAGCCCGCCGAGTTCGCCAAGCTCGGCATCATCGTCGCCCTGGCCGCGTACGGGGCGGCCCAGCGCAACCTCCTCGACGGCCGTCGCTTCATCACCAAGCTCGTGATCACGGCGATCCCGGTCGGCCTCATCTTCCTGCAGCCCGACCTCGGCTCGGCGCTGGTGTTCCTCGCCATCGTGATGGCCATGCTGTGGCTGAGCGGCGCCCGCGGGGTGCACATGGGCGTGCTGGTCCTGCTCGGTGTCGTGACCGTCACGATCGCCGTGCGCCTCGGCGTGCTGGCCGACTACCAGTTCGCCCGGCTCCTGGCCTTCATCGACCCGTCCCGCGACGCCCGCGGTGCGGCCTTCAACCTGGCCCAGAGCAAGATCGCGATCGGCTCCGGTGGGGTGTTCGGCAAGGGCCTGTTCCAGGGCACGCAGACCCGGTACGGGTTCGTGCCCGAGCAGCACTCCGACTTCATCTTCACGGCCATCGGTGAACAGCTCGGGCTCGTCGGCGGCCTGGCCGTGATCCTGCTCTACGCCGTGGCGTGCTGGCGGATCTGGCGGGTCGCCTCGGTCGCCCGGGACAGCGGCGGCATGCTCCTGTGCGTGGGCGTGCTGGCCATGTTCGTGTTCCACATCTTCCAGAACATCGGCATGACCATGGGCATGATGCCGATCACCGGCATCCCGCTGCCCCTGCTCAGCTACGGCGGGTCGTCCATGATCGCGTCGTACGCAGCGGTGGGGCTGGTCGTGAGCGTCGGAATGCGCCGGTACCGCTGAGGGTGACGGGCCCGCCGGGGGACGGGGGTCCGCTGGTTGACGGCTCGCCCGCCGGGGGAGGGGGGTCCATCCA
>JBIKWW010000052.1:0-12562 GCA_044356125.1 Acidimicrobiia bacterium | reverse complement strand
GGGGTGGGTGCCCGCATCGCCGCCAACATGGAGGCGAGCCTGGCCGTGCCGACGGCCACCAGCGTCCGTGACGTGCCCGCCAAGCTGCTCGAGGTCGAGCGCAGCATCCTGAACAACCACCTGGCCCGCACGAGCGGTGGCAAGGTGAGCTTCACCCACCTCATCGCCTACGCCGTCGTCCAGGCCCTCGGGTCGGTCCCGGCCATGACCCGCACGTACACGACCGACGAGCGCGGCGGCCCGATGCTCGTCAACCATCCCGGGCTCGGGCTCGGCATCGCCGTCGACGTGCCCAAGGCCGACGGCTCCCGCAGCCTCGTCGTGCCCTGCATCAAAGGGGCGGAGTCCATGGACTTCCGCACCTTCCACAGCACCTACGAGACGCTCATCGGCAAGGTCCGGGCCAACAAGCTCACGCCCGACGACATGGCCGGTGTCACCGTCTCCATCACCAACCCGGGCACGATCGGCACGCGCCACTCGGTGCCGCGGCTCATGCCCGGCCAGGCCGCCATCATCGGTCTCGGAGCCATCGACTACCCGGCCGCCTTCCAGGCCGCCGACCCCGAGAAGCTGGCCGAGATCGGCATCTCCAAGGTGGTCACGGTGACCAGCACCTACGACCACCGCATCATCCAGGGGGCGGAGTCGGGGATGTTCCTCGACCGGGTGGAGGCCCTTCTCAAGGGGGAGTCGGGCTTCTACGAATCGGTGTTCCGGTCCATGGGCGTGCCCTACGAGCCGGCCCGCTGGCACCGCGACCACAACCCCTCCGACACCCTTCGTGCCCAGGTGGTCAAGGCCGCCGCCGTGCAGGAGATCGTCAACGCCTACCGCAGCCGCGGGCACTTGATCGCCGACATCGACCCGCTCGAGATCAAGCGCCCGACGATGCCGGTGGAGCTCGACCCGGCGACCTACGGCCTGACGATCTGGGACCTCGACCGCGAGGTGTACACGGGCGGCCTGACGGGCCGGGAGTGGCTGCGCTTCGGGGACCTGCTCGGGATCCTGCGCAACGCCTACTGCCGCACCATCGGCGTCGAGTACATGCACATCATGGACGCCGACGAGAAGCGGTGGATCCAGCAGCACGTCGAGGGCGTCGACCCGGCGCTCGACCTCAACATGCAGCGCCGCGTGCTGAGGATGCTGAACCTCGCCGAGGCCTTCGAGAAGTTCCTCGCCAAGCGCTACCCCGGGACCAAGCGGTTCGGTCTCGAGGGTGGCGAATCGGCCATGGTCGTGCTCGACGCCGTCCTGTCCACGGCGCCGGCTGTCGGCGTCACCGAGGCCGTCATCGGGATGCCCCACCGGGGCCGTCTCAACACCCTCGTCAACATCGTCGGCAAGCCGGTGGAGCAGTTGTTCCGCGAGTTCGAGGACGTCATCGAAGGGACCGTGTACGGCTCCGGTGACGTCAAGTACCACCTCGGGGCAGAGGGCAAGTTCGAGACGCCCGACGGTCACCAGATCCAGGTGTCGATCACACCCAACCCGAGCCATCTCGAGGCCGTCGACCCGGTGGTCGAGGGCGTGGTGCGGGCCAAGCTCGACCGCGCCGGCCGGGGCGCCAACCACGTGCTGCCCATCCTCATGCACGGCGACGCCGCGTTCATCGGCCAGGGCATCGTGGCCGAGACCTTCAACCTCTCCCAGCTCCCCGGCTACAGCACCCGGGGGACCGTCCACCTCGTCATCAACAACCAGGTGGGCTTCACGACCAATCCCGACGCCGCCCGCTCCTCGGTGTACTGCACCGACATCGCCAAGATGGTCCAGGCGCCCATCTTCCACGTGAACGGCGACGACCCCGAGGCCTGCTACCGGGTGGGCCAGCTGGCCATGCACTACCGCCAGCAGTTCGGCAAGGACGTCGTGATCGACATGTGGTGCTACCGCCGCATGGGCCACAACGAGGGCGACGAGCCCCGCTACACGCAGCCGCTCATGTACGAGCGCATCGACCGGCACCGCACCACGCGGGAGATCTACGCCGACAACCTCGTGGGGCGCAAGGACATCACCCGCGAGGAGGCCGATCGCATCCGGGTCGAGGCCGACGAGACGTACGCGTCGCTGCAGCAGACGATGCAGAGCGCCCTGGACGCCACCCGCCTGCTCGAGGTCACCGGCGAGATGGTGTCGGCAAACCTCGACGACATCGGCTCGCCCTTCGACCCCGTCGAGACGGGCGTCGAGCGTTCGGTGCTCGACCACATCGCCGCCGTCACCCACCTCGCCCGGCTGCCGGAGGGCTTCACACCCCATCCCAAGCTCGTCCGCCAGCTCGAGTCGCGGCGGGCGACCTACGAGCAGAGCGGTGAGGTCGACTGGGCGCTGGCCGAGGCCATGGCGTTCGGCTCGATGGCCCTCGAGGGCCGCTTCGTGCGGATCTCCGGCGAGGACTCGCGCCGCGGGACCTTCAGCCACCGCCAGGCCGTGCTGATCGACGTCAACACCGGCGCCGAGTACTACCCGTTGGCCGATCTGGCTCCCGATCAGGGGGCCTTCTCGGTGTACGACAGCTCCCTGTCGGAGTACGCGGTGCTCGGCTTCGACTACGGCTACTCGATCGAGAACCCGGGTGCGTTCGTCGCCTGGGAGGCCCAGTTCGGCGACTTCGTCAACGGGGCCCAGATCATCATCGACCAGTTCATCGCCGCCGGCGAGGCCAAGTGGGGCCAGCAGTGCACGCTGGCCATGCTCCTGCCCCACGGCTACGAGGGCCAGGGCCCGGAGCACTCCTCGGCCCGCCTGGAGCGCTTCCTGCAGCAGTGCGCGGAGGACAACATCCGCGTCGTCAACGTCACCACCGCGGCGCAGCTGTTCCACCTGTTGCGCCGTCAGGTGCATGCGCCGAACAACAAGCCGCTCGTGGTGATGTCACCCAAGTCGGGCCTGCGGGCCCGCCAGTCGCGCTCCAACGTGGCCGAGCTCACCAGCGGCTCGTTCCGCGAGGTGCTCGACGACGTCGCGGTGACCGACCGCAGCGCCGTCGAACGGGTCGTGCTGTGCTCGGGCAAGGTGGCCTGGGACGCCGAGGCGGCCCGCCAGAAGGCGGGGTTGGACGGGCGGCTGGCCGTGGTCAAGGTCGAGCAGCTCTACCCCTTCCCGGCCCACCTGATCGAGCAGGTGCTGGCCGCCTACCCCGGTGCCTCGTCGGTCATGTGGCTCCAGGAGGAGCCGGCGAACATGGGGGCCTGGTCGTTCGTGCGGCCGCTGCTCGAGGAGCTGACCGCCCGGCTGGGCCGCCGGCTCACCGGGGTGACGCGACCGGCCTCGGGCTCGCCCGCCACCGGCTCGCACCACACCCACGATCTCGAGGTCGAGGACCTCCACCACCGGGTCACGGCCGGGCTCTAGCGCTCACCGCTCTCATCTTCTAGAAATCTGCTTCCCGTATCGTGCGGGCATGCGTTGCCCAGTGTGCCCTGATGCCGTGCTCGTCATGAGCGAGCGCAGCGGTGTCGAGATCGACTACTGCCCGAGCTGTCGTGGCGTGTGGCTCGACCGCGGCGAGCTCGACAAGATCCTCCAGAAGGCGGCGGCCGAGCTCGCTGCCGAACGGCCTCCTGCTCCCGCTGCTCCCACCCCCGCTCCTGCCGCTCCCGCCCCCGCTCCGGCCTACCAGCCCCAGCCCGCCTACCAGCCGCAGCCGAGCTACCAGCCCCGTCCCGTCTACCGCGACGATGACGACTACTACCGGCGCAAGAAGCGCAAGTCGTTCCTCGAGGAGCTCTTCGACTGACCGGGTGGGCGGACGCCATGCGCTGCGACACGACGGTCGGTCGGCGACACCTCGCCGCGATCAGCCATCGAGGCGGTGGCGCCAGCTCGCCCAGGCCGACGACACCATGTCGTCGATGCCGAATCGGGCCGACCAGCCGAGGTCGCGGCGGGCCGCCCCGGCATCGGCCACGACCCGGGCCGGATCGCCGGCTCGACGGTCGGTGATCCGGGGATCGATGGCCCGGCCCGTCGCCCGGGCCACGGCGTCGATCACCTCGAGCACGGTGGTCCCGGTTCCCGTCCCCACGTTGTAGGTGCGCAGGAGCGATTCGCCGGGCGCCAGGGCCTCCAGCCGTCGGGCCGCCGCCAGGTGCGCCTCGGCCAGATCGACGACGTGGATGTAGTCGCGGATGCACGAACCGTCGCGGGTCGGCCAGTCGCCGCCGAAGACCTCCGGCCGCCCGCCCGACTCGATGGCCCGGAACACCATCGGGACCAGGTTGCTCACACCCCGGTCCCCGAGCTCGGGTGCGCCCGCTCCGGCGACGTTGAAGTACCGCAGGGCGATGGCGTCGAGCCGACCGGCGGCGTGCAAGGCCCGCATCATCCACTCGCCGACGAGCTTGGTCTCGCCGTAGGGGCTGGCCGGCTGCTGGCGGGTCTCCTCGGTCACGGTCTCGACGGCGACCTCGCCGTAGACGGCGGCCGAGGACGAGAACACCATGCGGTGCACGCCCACGGCTTCCATCCGCTCGAGCAGGGTCAGCATCCCGTCGACGTTCTCGCGGTAGTACCGCAGCGGCTGCTCCACCGACTCCCCCACGGCCTTCAGGGCGGCCAGGTGCACGACGCCGCCCACCTCGTGGTCGCGCAGCGCGGCCTCGACCGCCGCGCCATCGCGCAGGTTGGCCTCGATCAGCGCCACCCCGGGCGGCACGTTCTCCCGGAAGCCGTTGGAGAGGTCGTCGATCACGACGACGCCCCGCCCGCTGTCGAGGAAGGACCGGGCGATGTGGGGGCCGATGTAGCCCGCCCCCCCGGTGAGCAGCCAGGTGGTCATCCGGGCAGCCTACGGCGGGCCCCCGGCGCTGTCTGCCAGGCTGCGCCCATGGTGTGGCCGACCGTCCTGCTCCCGGTTCCCCGTGCGCTCCCCGGGTCGACCGCCGTCGTGGCCGCGGCCGCATCCGACCCGGTCCGGTCCGGCGACACCGGCTACATCCATGACCTCCTGCGGGAGCGGGGGCTCTCCGATCTCACCGCCCGGACGATCGAGTTCCTGCTGCTGCGGCCGCTGCGGATCGTCGTCATCGTGGTGGTGGCGGTGCTCGTCGCCCGGTGGGGTGGGCGGCTGCTGCGCCGGGCGGTGCGCTCCCTCGGGGTCCGCTCCCCCCGGCTGACCTCGGCTCCCCGGGCCGAGCAGCGGGCGACCACGATCGCCGACGCCATCGCCGGCTTCTGGCGCGTCGTGGTCGTCATCATCAGCGCGCTGATGATCCTGGCCGAGGTGGGCGTCAACCTCGTGCCGCTCCTGGCCGGGGCCTCGATCGCCGGATTGGCCATCGGCTTCGCCGCCCAGACGCTCATCCGGGACTACCTCTCGGGCGTGTTCATCCTCGCCGAGGACCAGTACGGGGTGGGTGACGAGGTGACCGTGGGGACCGCCTCGGCCCCGGTCACGACCGGCCGGGTCGAGGACGTGTCGCTCCGGGTCACCCGGCTGCGGGCGCCGGACGGGTCGGTGTGGTTCATCCCCAACGGCGACATCCGGGCCCTGGCCAACCGATCGCTGGCCGACCCCCCGGTCACCCCTCCGGCCGGTTCCGCCGGCGGTGGCACCCCGGCCTGAGCCGGCCCCCGGGTGGCGTCGCCCGGCTGACCGGTGACTACGGTCGGTGCCATGGAACCCGTTCGCTGGGGCGTGCTGTCGACGTCGTCGTTCGCCGAGAACAAGTTCATCCCCGGCCTGCGGGGCTCCCCGCTCGTCGACGTGGTGGCCGTGGCCTCCCGCGACGGAGCCCGGGCCGCCGACTACGCCGCCCGCACGGGGATCCCCGTCTCCTACGGCAGCTACGAGGAGCTCCTCGCCGACCCTGCGGTGGAGGTCGTCTACAACCCGCTGCCCAACGACCTCCACGTCGAGTGGACCCGGCGGGCGGCCGAGGCGGGCAAGCACGTGATGTGCGAGAAGCCCATGGGGATGAACGCCGCCGAGGTGGCCACGCTGCTGCCGCTGGCCTCCCGGGTGCACATCGCCGAGGCGTTCATGGTGCGGTGGTCGGCCCAGTGGGCCGAGACGGGCGCGCTGGTCGCCTCGGGGGCACTGGGCCGGCTCACCCATGCCCACGTCGAGTTCGCCTACACCAACACCGATGCCGCCAACATCCGCAACATCCCGGGCAGCGGCGGTGGGGCCATGTACGACATCGGCTGCTACGCGGTGGTGGCCGCTCGGTGGTTCTTCGGTGCCGATCCCGTCCGGGTGGCGGCCTCGGTGGACCGCGACCCCGTCTTCGGCACCGACCGGATGACCAGCGCGCTGATGGTCTTCGCCGACGGCCGAACGTGCACGTTCACCGTCTCCACCCAGAGCGTGTTCCATCAGCGGGTGCACGTGTTCGGCACGGACGCCCGGCTGGAGATCACCGTGCCGTTCAACCAGCCGCCCGACGAGCCCACCGTCTACTTCGTCCATCGGGGCACGACGGCCCACGGCTTCGACGCGCAGCGCCACGAGGTGGCCACCGCCGACCAGTACACCGCCCAGGGGGAGGGCTTCTCGCGGCGGGTGCGGAACGAGGCGCCCGGTGACGCCCCGCTGCGCGACGCCATGGTGAACATGGCCGTGATCGACGCGGTGTTCCGCTCGGCGGGGTCGGGCCGCTTCGAGGCGGTCTGAGACCCCGGTCCAGTCGACGAGTCGACGCCGGCCCAGCCCGGCCCGGTCCAGCCCGGTCCAGCCCGGCCCGGCCCGGTCCGGTCCGGTCCCGGCGGGGCTCAGTCGAGCAGGGTGAGCCCGACGTGGGCCTCGAGTCGGCGCAGGGCGTCGTCGGGGTCGACGACCTTGATGGTCGCCATGCCCATGGCGGCGGCGGGCTTGAGGTTGATGCCCAGGTCGTCGAGGAAGACCGCCTCGTGGGGGGTGATGCCGAGCTGCTCGCAGGCGATCTCGTAGAAGCGGGGCTCCGGCTTGCGGATCCCGACCACGCTGGACTCGACGACGACGTCGAACACCGCGATGACCTCGTCGCGGCCTCCCGTGCCCTGGCGATGGCCCGCCGTGCCCACGACGTTGTTGGTGAGCAGCGCCTGGGGCAGACCGGCGTCGCGGATCCGGTGCAGCGCCCGCACCATCTGGGGCCTGATCTCGCCGTGCAGGCAGGCCATGACCCGCTGGCCCTCGACCCGGTGCCCGAGCGCCGCCGCCTCGGCCTCGAACAGCTCGCAGAACCCGTCGAGGCCGACCTCGGAGCGTTCGAAGCGGGCCCAGGCGTTCGTGTCGGGGTTCGTGGCGTTGATCGTCCGGATGAGGTCGCGGGGCAGCCCCGCCTCCGCCTCGTAGCGGTTGAAGGCCTCGAAGGGGCTGGTCAGGATCACGCCGCCGAAATCCCACAGGACCGCCCGGCGGGTGGCAGCGGTCGGGGAGGTGTCGTCGGCTCGGGTCACGGAGGGCGAGTCTGGCCGCCCGCGACGGCCCCGGACCACCCCGACCCACGCCCGACCCACGCCCGACCCACGCCCGACCCACGCCCGACCCACGCCCGACCCACGCCCGACCCACGCCCGACCCACGCCCGGCCCCCCCGCCCGACCCCCGCCCGACCCACGCCCGACCCACGCCCGGATCCATCCGGTGGGTCGCGGGGGAGGTTCCCGGCCCGGCTCGGCGGGGTATGGCGCCATCCGGGCCGGATCGGTGGTTGACTGTCACCGGTCCCGGTGCGTGAACGCCCGCTCAAGGTGGTCGCGACCGGTGCCGATACCGGATTGACATCAAGGAACGTATGACCGCGTACAAAGTCGTGGTCGACGGATCGAACATCGCGACCGAGGGTCGCACCTCGCCCAGCCTGACCCAGCTCGATGAAGCGGTTCGGGCGTTCATCGAGGAGCACCCCGGCGCAGATGTGTTGGTCGTCGTCGACACCAGTTTCCCCAACAAGATCGACCCCGCCGACCAGCCGGTCTTCGAATCGGCCTACCTCGCCGGAGAGATCGTCACGCCCCCGGCGGGCACCATCGGCCGGGGCGACGCCTTCATCCTGAAGATCGCCGACAAGCTCGGCGCCACCGTCTTCTCCAACGACTCCTTCCAGGAGTTCCACGGCACCTACGACTGGCTGTTCGACAAGGGGCGGCTCGTCGGGGGCAAGCCCATTCCCGGCCTGGGCTGGGTGTTCACCCCCCGGACGCCGGTTCGGGGCGTCAAGTCCAGGGAGGCGGTGCGTGAGGCCAAGCGCAGCCGCGCCCGGATCGGGTCGCCGGAGGCGAGTCGGCCGATGCCCGTGCCGAAGGCCCCGCCGCCGTTCATGGCCCGCCCCGACGCAGCGGCGGACGAACCCTCCGGCGAGCGCAGCAGCGAGCGCGGGGGCAAGCGCCGACGTGGTCGCCGGGTGCGCGAGGGCGCCGGCGAGGCCGACCGCAGGGTGAACGGCACGGCCGAGCGGTCTGCTGAACGGCCCGCCGAACGGGTCGTCGAGCCGGTGGCGGACCGGTCCGACGGGTTCCCGCCGGAGTCCGGCGGCGATCGCAAGCAGAAGAAGCGCCGCCGCAAGGGCAAGGGCTCCGAACCCCGTCTGCTCGAACCGATCAACGAGCCGCTCGCCTTCGTGAGCTTCGTGGCCGAGCATCCCATCGGCGCCGAGGTCACGGGCGAGGTCGAGAGCTACTCGTCCCACGGCTTCTACGTCGTCGTCGGGTCCGCCCGGGGCTACGTGCCGCTGTCGGGCATCGCCGATCCGGCCCCCCGGGCGGCGAAGGACGTCGTCCGCCGTGGCGAGGACCGCACGTTCGTCGTCCGCGGGTTCGACGCCGCCCGTCGCGGGATCGAGCTGGCCCTGCCCGGGTCCCTCGCCGCTGGCGATCTCCTCACCGGAGGCAAGGCCCTGGCCGAGTACGGGGATGACGAGGAGGATCACGACGCCGGTGCTCCGGCTCCTGCCGCCGCCGGCCGCTCCCGCCGGGGTGGGCGTCGCCCGGTGCCGTCGGGGTCCCCGGCTCCGTCGGATGCGGTGCCCGGGACGGGTGACAAGGCGGTCAAGGAGAAGGCCGTCAAGGACAAGGCCGTCAAGGACAAGGCCGTCAAGGAGAAGGCGGTCAAGGACAAGGCGGTCAAGGACAAGGCGGTCAAGGACAAGGCGGTCAAGGACAAGGCGGTCAAGGACAAGGCCGTCAAGGAGAAGGCCGTCAAGGACAAGGCGGTCAAGGACAAGGCCGTCAAGGAGAAGGCCGTCAAGGACAAGGCGGTCAAGGACAAGGCCGCCAAGGACAAGGCCGCCAAGGACAAGGCCGCCGTGACGCAGCCCGAACCCGTGGTGGTTCCCGCCCCCACCCCGGCCGTGGTCAAGAAGGCCGCTCCGGTCAAGAAGGCCGCCGCAGTCAAGAAGGCGGCTGCGGTCAAGAAGGCGGCTGCGGTCAAGAAGGCGGCTGCGGTCAAGAAGGCGGCTCCGGTCAAGAAGGCGGCTGCGGTCAAGAAGGCCGCCGTGGTCAAGAAGGCCGCCCGGCGTCCCTCCGGGGGCTGACCGGGCCCCGGGTAACCTCGGCCCCCGTGCGCGTCGCCACCTGGAACGTCAACTCGCTCAAGGCGCGCATGCCCCGGGTGGAGGAGTGGCTCCATCAGGTGCAGCCCGACGTCGTGTGCCTGCAGGAGACCAAGCTGTCCGACGCTGCGTTCCCGGCGGTCACCTTCCAGTCGCTGGGCTACGACTCGTTCCACGTCGGGCAGGGGCAGTGGAACGGCGTGGCGATCCTGTCCCGGGTCGGCATCGAGGCCCCGGTGGCCGGTTTCGCCCCCGGCCTGGCCGGTTCGGGCCCCGTCGACGACTACGTGACGGGCGTGCTCGGGGAGGCCCGCCTGGCCACGGCCACCTGCGGCGGGGTCCGGATCTCGAGCGTGTACGTGCCCAACGGCCGCAGCATCGACGATCCCCACTACGGGGCCAAGCTGGAGTGGCTGCTGCGGTTGCGCCAGCACCTCGAGGCGACCTGCTCTCCCGACCAGGCCGTCATCGTCGCCGGGGACTTCAACATCGCCCCGGAGGACCGCGACGTGTGGGACCCGAAGGCGTTCACCGGATCCACCCACGTCACCCCGGCGGAGCGGCAGCGGCTGGCCGACATCGAGGCCTGGGGCCTGGTCGACGCCTTCCGGGCCCGCTACGACGACGCCCGCCTCTACACCTACTGGGACTACCGCTCCGGTGACTTCCACCAGCACCGGGGCATGCGCATCGACCTGGTGCTGGCCACCCGTCCCGTGATCGACCGCCTCTCGTGGGCTCTCGTCGACCGCATCGCCAGGAAGGGCCAGGGCCCGTCCGACCACGCTCCCGTCGTGATCGAGCTGGGGTCCTGATGCCGGGCTGGGCCGACATCGAACAGCGCATGCGCGCCAGCCGGGAGCTGGCCGGGCCGCGGGTCGACGCCGCCCGGGCCGTCCGCGCCCTCATCGACGACGTCGTCAACGCCGACCTCACCGACGAGCAGCTGGCGTCGATCAGCACCGTCATCGCAGGGCTGCGGTCCGGCTGGCCCGGCGTCGCCCGACGCGGCTCCTGGGCCGACGCCTGGCGTGGCGCCGAGGTCGCGCCCGCCCCGGAGAGTTCGACGTTCCTGTTCACCAGCCCCATGGTCGGGCCCGCCAACCCGGTCGCCCCGCCCGTGCGGTTCCGGGTCGAGGGGGACCGACTGGTGGGGGAGGCCGTGTTCACCAACGTCTACGAGGGGCCGCCCGGGCACGTCCACGGCGGCGTCACGGCGGCCGCCTTCGACGAGCTGCTCGGCTCCGTGCAGTCCAGTGGCGACAACCCGGGGATGACGGGCCGCCTGACCGTCACCTACCGGGCTCCCACGCCGCTCGATGTGCCGATCCGGTTCGTCGGCTGGCTGGACCGGATCGACGGCCGCAAGATCTTCACCAAGGGCTACTCCGAGACCGACGGGCCGGACGGACCGGTCCGCTGCGCCGAGGCCGAGGGCCTCTTCGTGAGCGTGGACTTCGAGCGCATGCGCTCGGCGTGGGGCGGGGGAGCGGGCGGGTCGTGATCCTGGTCGACGCGGACCGGGTCACCGTGCGCCGCCCCGACCGGGCCCTGTTCGAGGACCTCACGATGACCGTCTCGTCCGGCGAGCGCTGGGGGGTCGTCGGCATCAACGGGACCGGCAAGTCCACCCTGCTCGACGTGCTCGCCGGCACCACCCGGCCCGAGTCCGGCGTCGTGCGGCGCGGCAAGGGGGTGCGGATCGGCGTGCTGGACCAGCACCCCGACCTCGGACCGGGGACCGTCGCCGACGCCCTCCCCGAGTCCTGGGAGGCAGCCGCCGTGCTCGAGCGCCTCGGCATGGGCCGACACCGCGACACCCCCGTCGCCCAACTCTCGGGCGGCATGGCCAAGCGGGTGGCCCTCGCCCGCGCCCTCGTGGCCGTGCCCGGTGACCACGAGGCCGACCTGCTGATCCTCGACGAGCCCACGAACCACCTCGATCTCGACGGCATCGCCTGGCTGGAGGCCCGGCTGGCCCGGGTGCGCGGCGGTCTGGTGCTCGTCTCCCACGACCGCCACCTGCTCGACCGGGTCTGCACCAGGATCCTGGAGCTCGACCGGGGCCGTGCCTTCGTCCACGCCGGCGGCTACCAGGCCTACCTCGACGGCCGGGACCGGCGGGAGCAGCAGGAGGCGGTGGCCGAGGACGTCCGGCGCAACCTGGCCCGCCGCGAGCTGGAATGGCTCCGCCGGGGCGCTCCGGCCCGGACCCGCAAGTCCAAGGCCCGCATCGACTCGGCCACCGAGCTCATCGAGCGCCGCCCGACGGCCGCCGCCCGGTCGGGCACGATCGGCTTCGACGCCGCCGTCGGCCGCTCCGGGGCCGGGCAGGGGCCGTCGGCCAGCGCCCAGCAGGGGAGCTTCCGTCAGGGCGTCGATGAGCGGCTGGCCCCCCGACTGGGGACGAAGGTGGTCGAGCTCCACGGTGTCGGCCACCGCTTCCCTGACGGGCCGTGGCTGTTCCGCAGCGTCGAGTGGCTCCTCGAGCCCGGTGGCCGCTACGGGATCGTGGGGCCCAACGGTGCGGGCAAGACCACGCTGCTCGAGGTGCTGGCGGGCAACGTCGTGCCCGAGGAGGGGAGGGTCGAGCGGGGCCCGACGGTGGTCGTCGGACTCGCCTCCCAGACCGGTCGTGAGCTCGACCCGGCGCTGCGGGTGCGCGAAGCCGTCGCCGGTCCCCGACGGGCTCCAGGCACTCCCGAGGACAAGGCGCTCATGGAGCGCTTCTGGTTCGACGCCGACGCCCAGTGGGCGCCGATCGGGACCCTCTCGGGCGGTGAGCGGCGCCGCCTCCAGCTCCTCATCACCCTGGCCGAGCGGCCCAACCTGCTGCTCCTCGACGAGCCCACCAACGATCTCGACCTGGACTCCCTGCGGGCCCTGGAGGACTTCCTCGACGTGTTCCCGGGGACGGTGGTGGTGGTGAGCCACGACCGGGCGTTCATGGACCGCTGCGTGGAGGACGTCGTGCTCGTCGAGCACGGACGGGCCGCCCTGGTGGCGGGCGGCTACGAGGGCTGGCGGCGGGCCCGCGAGGCGGCGGCCGCCGGGGGTGTGGTGGCTCCGGGCGC
>JBIKWW010000412.1:0-3613 GCA_044356125.1 Acidimicrobiia bacterium | reverse complement strand
CTGGGTGACCACCTGCTCGGGGCCGTCGCCCTTGGTGATCGCCAGGGCCACACCGACGGCGGGCCCCCGTGGCTCGTGGGCCACGGCGCCGACCGGCTCGAGGATGGCGCTGACGGCCCGGCCCCGCCCGCCGGCGAGCACCAGGCGCGTCTCCCGCCAGGCCCCGGCACCGTCGGTGACGGTCACGGTGTCGCCGTCGCGCAGTCGCCGCACCCGCACGAGGTGGTGCTCGTCGGCGGGGTCCAGGGCGGGAGCGCCGAGATCGGCGACCACGACGTGGCCGGCCGCGGCGCGCCGCACGGCCGACCCCGGCGCACTCACTTGAACGCCGAGCGGATCCGCTTCAGGAACCCGTGGTCAGGCGGGGCGACGGCATCGCCGCGTAGCTCGGCGAAGCGCCGCAGCGCCTCCTCCTGCTCCTTGGAGAGCGCCGTCGGGGTGGCGACGACGACCTGAACGAGCAGGTCGCCCCGATGGCGTCCGTTGACGTGGGGGACCCCTCGACCACGCAGGCGGAAGACCTTGCCCGTCTGCGTGCCCGGCCCGATCACGAGGTCCTCGTCGCCGTCGAGGGTCGGGTAGGTGAGGTGTGCCCCCAGGGCGGCCTGCGTCACCGGGATCTGCAGCTGCTCGACGAGGTCGTAGCCGCTTCGCTCGAACCGCGGGTGGGGGGCGACGCGGACGTGGACGTACAGGTCGCCGTTGACCCCACCCCGCATGCCCGCCGCGCCCTTGCCGGTCAGGCGCAGGGTGGTGCCGGTGTCGACCCCGGCGGGGACGTCGACGGTGTAGGACCGCTGCTCGGTGCGCCGCCCCTCGCCCCGGCACGCCGTGCACGGACTGGGCACGACCTGACCGGTGGCCCCGCAGCGCCCGCAGGGCGACGTCGTCATCATCTGGCCGAGCAGCGACTGGCGGACGCGGCGCAGCTCGCCGCTGCCCTGGCAGTCCGGGCAGGTGGACGGTGACGTGCCCGGGGCGGCCCCGGAACCGTCGCACGCCTCGCAGCGCACCGGGACGCGGATCTCGAGCTCGTGGGCGGTCCCGAACACGGCCTGCTCGAAGCCGAGGTCGACGGTGACCTCGAGATCGCCGCCTCGGGGGGGACCGGCGGGCCCGCGGCGACCACCACCACCGAAGGGGTTCTGGCCGCCGAAGAAGGCCTCGAAGAGATCGGCGAAGCCACCGGCGGCGAAGCCGAACGGATCACCCGCTCCCCCACCCCCACCGCCCATGCCGCGGATGCCGTCGATGCCGAACTGGTCGTAGCGGCGGCGCTTCTCGGGATCCTTCAGCACCTCGTAGGCGATGCTGACCTGCTTGAAGCGCTCCTCGGCCTCGGGGTTGCCCGGATTGGCGTCGGGGTGCAGCTCGCGGGCCCGGGCCCGGTAGGCCCGCTTGATCTCCTCATCCGACGCCGTGCGGGGCACGCCGAGGAGGGCATAGAAATCAGTCGCTTCCTGCGCCACGGTGGAGCAGTTCTAGTCGGGCCCCGGCCCGTATCGGGGACGGGCCCGGCCCGCGAGGATCGGCTCAGCCGTCGCTCAGGCGGTTCGAGAGCCGCTCGCCCACCGCCGCCACCGCCGCCATGGCCTGCGGATAGTTCATGCGGGTGGGCCCGAGGACCCCGATCCGCCCCACCACCCGGCCGTCGACCAGGTAGGGAGCGGCCACGATCGAGCAGCCGACGAGCTGCTGGAACGCGCCGTCGGACCCGTGCTCGGCGCCGATCGAGACGCTCGCCGACCGGCCGACGGCGTCACGCAGGAGGCTGATCACCACGTAGTGCTCCTCGAGGGCGTTGAGCACGCGGCGGACCGTGTCCACGGCGTCGAAGGCCTGGGCCACCCGGGACGCGCCGGCCACGTGGAGCAGGCCGGGCTCGGCCACCGGCGCGGCGACGTCGTCGGCGAGCGCCTCCCGGGCCCGGGTGCAGACGGCATCGACGAGCGGGTCACCGGTGCGCAGCAGCTCGCCGGCGCCCACCTGGTCGAGCGGACGGCCCACGAGCTGGGCCGAGAGATGGGCGGTGGCCGCCGCCAGGTGCGCGGCACCGGCCCCGGCGTCGGGCTCGAACGAGGCCTTCTCGACCATCCCGTTGCTGAGCACGGCGACGACGAGGGCGCTGCCTGCAGCCAGGTCGACGACCTGGATCGACCGAATCGTGGCCATGGCCGGCTCGGGGGCGACCACCACCGCGGCGTGGGCGGTGAGATCGGACAGGAGCCGGCTGGTGTCGGCCAGGAGACGTTCGAGCTCGCCGTGGGCCCGGTCGAAGAAGTCCGAGACCCGCTCCACCTCGGCCCGGGCCAGCGACGGCGGCGTGCCCGGATGGTCCACCACGTAGCGGTAGCCCTTGTCGGTGGGCACGCGACCGGCGGAGGTGTGGGGATGGGTGAGGAACCCGTCCCGTTCGAGCGCCGAGAGCTCGTTGCGGATCGTCGCCGGCGACACGTGGAGCCCGGCCCGGCCGGCGATCTGCTGGGATCCGACCGGCTGGGCGGTGGCGACGTGGGCGTCGACGACGTGGCGCAGCACCGCGGCGCGACGCTCGTTGAGCGCCTCGCTGTCGCTCGGATCCCGGTCCGGGTCGGACGGGATGGGGTGTTCGTCCGTCATGGCGTTCTTGCTGGTCGTTCGGGCGGGTGCGGCGGGCTCGGGGTCTCCGGTCCATGGTACCGGGGCGACCCGGGAACGGGCCCGGGATGATCAGCGGTCAGCGCCGGCCCCGGACCTCCCGGTGGCGGGCCAGGGCTTCGAGGCGCTCGGCGGCGTGGTCGACGATCGGGCCCGGGTAGGCCGCCGCACCGGGCCGGCCCCCGGCGTTCGCACCGGGCTGGTGGACGTCGCCGGTGACGGCCGCCAGCTCCGGTACCCAGCGCCGGACGTAGACGCCCTCGGGGTCGTAGCGGCGCCCCTGGGTGACGGGGTTGAACACCCGGAAGTAGGGGGCGGCGTCGGTGCCCGTTCCGGCCACCCACTGCCAGCCGTGGGTGTTGGAGGCGATGTCGCCGTCGACGAGATGCTCCATGAAGTGCGCGGCACCGCGCCGCCAGTCCAGGTGGAGGTCCTTGACCAGGAAGCTGGCGACGGCCATGCGCACCCGGTTGTGCATCCAGCCCTCGGCGAGGAGCTGGCGCATGCCGGCGTCGATGAAGGGGAAGCCGGTGCGCCCCTCGCACCAGGCGTCGAAGCGCCGGTCCGCCTCGGGGCCGGTGTCGACGGCCATCGACTCCATCATGGGGTCGACGGCCCGTGTGCGGGTCTCGGGCCGCCGGAACAGGACGTCGGCGTAGAACTCCCGCCACCCCAGCTCGGATCGGAACACCCAGGGTCCGGACCGGAGCCGCGCCGTGCGCAGCTCGGGCAGGAGGCTGCGGGGGTGGACGACCCCGTACTTCAGGTCGGCGGAGAGCCGGCTGGTGGCGTCCATCCCGGGCACGTCGCGCACCGTGGCGTAACCATCCAGGTGGTGGTCCCGGAAGGACGCCCACCGGGCCCAGGCGGCGTGCTCGCCCGCCTCCGGAAGGCCGGGAGCGACGCCGGCCGGATCGCCCGGGATGTCACCGGGCTCGACGTCGGCCCACCGCACGTCCGGTTGCCGCGGGTCGAG
>JBIKWW010000411.1:0-3624 GCA_044356125.1 Acidimicrobiia bacterium | reverse complement strand
CCTCGAAGGCAGCCGCCCCGAGGCCATGGAGGCCGTGATCGCCTGGCTGGCGGCCCGCTACCCGTAGGCGGCCCGCCACCCGTGGGCGGCCGGGCCGGGCGCTAGCGACCGGCGATGGCGTCGCCGGGGAGCGGACGGTCGGCGTAGAGCACTCCCTGGAAGCGGCGCATGCCGGCGAGCCAGCGGTCGACGTCGTCGGCCTTGCGCTGCACGTAGGTGGCCACCTCGGGGTGGGGCAGCACGTGGAAGCGCTCCTCCCGCATGGCCTGCAGGCAGTCCCGGGCCACGTCGGCGGGCGACTTGACCCCGTCGTTGCTGGCCACGCCGACGGCGATGCCGGTCGCCGCATCGGGGCTGTTGGCGCCGATGTTGGTCTCCACGGCCTGCGGGCACAGCACCGACACCCGGATGCCCTGGTGATGGTGGGAGACGGCGAGCCACTCGGCGAGCGCCACGGCGGCGTGCTTGGTGACGCTGTAGGACAGCGAGCCGATCTGGGTCAGCAGCCCTGCCGCCGAGGCCGTGTTGAGCAGGTAGCCCTCGCCTCGGGCGATCATCGACGGCAGCACGGCCCGGGCGGCGTAGAGATGGGCCATCACGTGCACCTCCCACATGTGCTGGATGCGCTCGTTGCCGTCCTCCACGCCGCCGCGGGTCACGTAGCCGGCGTTGGACACGAAGCAGTCGATGGGGCCGTGCGCCTGCTGGGTGGACTCGACGAGGTCGATGATCGCCGCCTCGTCGCGGACGTCGATCCCCACCCCGGTTCCGCCGATCTCCGAGGCCACCCGCCGGGCCTGGTCGGCGTGCAGGTCGGCGACCACCACGTGGCGGGCGCCTTCGGCGTGGGCGGCCCGGGCGATCGCCTCCCCGATCCCCGATCCCGCACCCGTGACGACGATGACCCGGTCCCTCAGTTCCATGGCCGGGCAGCGTACGGGCTGGGCCCCGGTGGCGTCCGCTTCGTCACCTGGCAGCTTCGTCACCTGGCAGCTTCGTCACCTGGCCGCTTCGTCACCTGGCCGCTTCGTCACCTGGCCGCTTCGTCACCTGGCCGCTTCGTCACCTGGCCGCTTCGTCACCTGGCAGCATCGTCACCATGACGTCGCCACGACACGGCCTGTACATCGACGGCACCTGGCGGGATGCCGACGACGGGGGGACCTTCGCGGTGACGAACCCGGCCACGGGCGAGGTCGTCGCCACCGTTCCCGACGCCGGGGCGGCCGAGACACGCCGCGCCATCGCCGCCGCCGCCTCGGCGCTCGACGCCTGGCAGGGCCGGACCGCCTACGAGCGCTCGGCCGTGCTGCTCACCGCCCACCGCCTGCTCCTCGAGCGTCGCGATGAGATCGCCCGGATCATGACCACCGAACAGGGCAAGCCCCTGCGGGCGGCCACCACCGAGGTCGGGTACGCCGCCGACTTCCTGTCGTGGTTCGCCGAGGAGGCCAAGCGGGTCTACGGGCGGACCATCCCGTCGGCCCGGGCCGATCAGCGCTTCCTCGTCATGCACCAGCCCGTCGGCGTCTGCGCCGCCATCACGCCGTGGAACTACCCGATCTCCATGCTGACGCGCAAGATCGGGCCCGCCCTGGCGGCGGGCTGCACGATCGTGCTCAAGCCCGCCGAGCAGACCCCGCTCACGGCGATCGCGTTCTTCGGGGTGCTGGAGGACGCCGGGGTCCCGGCCGGGGTCGCCAACCTGGTGATCGGTGCCGACCCTGCGCCCATCGGCGCCGAGCTGCTGGCCGCCCGGGCGGTGCGGAAGCTGACGTTCACGGGCTCGACCGAGGTCGGCAAGCACCTCATGGCGCTGGCCGCACCGACCATGAAGCGCGTCTCCATGGAGCTCGGGGGCCACGCCCCCTTCATCGTCTACGACGACGCCGATCCCGTGCGGGCGGCCACCGGGGCGGCCATGGTCAAGGTCCTCAACACCGGCCAGGCCTGCATCTGCCCGAACCGCATCTACGTGCAGCGCCGCATCGCGGACGCCTTCGTGGAGGCCCTGGCCGCCCGGGTGGGCCGCATGAAGGCCGGCTCGGGCTTCGTCGACGGGGTGCAGATCGGGCCGCTCATCGACGAGGCGGCCCTGGCCAAGGTGGACCGCCAGGTCCGCGACGCCGCCGAGCGGGGCGCCACGGTGGTCGTCGGCGGGCACCGGCTCACCGACGGCGAGCTGGCCCGCGGGACCTTCTACGCCCCGACGGTCCTGCGCGACGTCACCCCGGAGATGGTCATCTCCCGCGAGGAGACCTTCGGACCGGTCGCCCCGGTGACGGTCTTCGACACCGAGGAGGAGGTCCTCGCCCTGGCCAACGACACCGACTACGGGCTGGCCAGCTACGTCTACACCGCCGATCTGGGCCGGGCCTGGCGCACGGCCGAGGCCCTGCGCTTCGGCATCGTCGGCGTCAACGACATCAACCCGACCTCGGCGGCGGCACCCTTCGGCGGGATCAAGGAGTCCGGCATCGGCCGGGAGGGAGGTCCCGACGGTATCGGCGAGTACCTCGACACCAAGCTCGTCGGCATCGCCCTGTGATGACGCCTCCGTCCCGCTGAACGAAGTCGGCCGACCGTCCGTACCAGGCAACCATGCCGATGAGGGTCCGTCTGCGGGGCACCGCCCCGACCGAGCCTCCGGCATCCACGTCCGGCGCCGCCCCGAACGGTGCCGGCGCCGGGACGATGGAGGACCTGCGCGTCCTCTACGACCTCCACGGTGGGGAGATCTTCCGCTTCTGCCTCCGGCTGCTCGACGACCGCGGCCTCGCCGAGGAGGCCGTCCAGGAGACGTTCCTGCGGGCCTGGAGGGCCAAGGGATCGTGGAACCCGGGCATCGCCACGGTGCGGACGTGGCTCTTCTCGATCGCCCGAAACGTGAGCATCGACCTGATGCGGGCCCGCAGCGTGCGCCCGCGCCTGGCCCTCCACGACCCCGAAGCGGCCGACCGTCCGGCCGGCCGGGGCACCGACGACCCTGCCTTCGATGCCGTTCTGGAGGAATGGATGCTGGAGGAGGGACTGCGACGGATCCGTGACGACCAGCGTCATGCGATCGTCGAGACGTACCTGAAGGGGCGCCCCTACGCGGAGGTCGCCGCCGGGGCCGGTGTCCCCGAGGGCACGATCCGCACCCGGGTGTTCTACGGGCTGAAGGCGCTGCGCGTCTGCCTCGAGGAGATGGGCTGGCATGGCTGACACCACCGTCTGCATCCGCGTCACCGATGTCGGCGCCTACCTCCTCGGGGGCCTGAGCCCGGAGGAGGCGTCGGCGTTCCGCGCCCACGCCGACTCCTGCGGGGCCTGCGCCCCGGAGATCAGGGCGCTGCGGCCCGTCGTCGACCAGTTCGCCGCCGCCGACCGAACGGCACTGGCCGGCCTGGTGCGCGACGAGCCCCCCAGTGCGCTGCGCGACCGCATCCTCGGGCACGCCGCCGCCGAGCAGGTGCCGGCGCTCCGGGCGTCGCGTCCCCGACGACGCTGGCTCCCGGTGGCCGCCGGGGTGATCGTGTTCGGGTTGGGAGCGGGCAGCGGGGTCGGGCTCCAGGCAGCCCTCGAGGACGAGCCGGCGCGGTCGTTCTCCTGGGGTGACGGATCGACGACCAGGGGCGAGCG
>JBIKWW010000410.1:0-3632 GCA_044356125.1 Acidimicrobiia bacterium | reverse complement strand
CGGCGAGGTCACCGTGACCTCCCGCGAGGGCGAGGGCTCCACCTTCACCATCACCCTGCCCACGGCACCGGCCGCCGGGACCGTCCGCATCACCGAAGCGAGCTGATCCCCGATGAGCAACAACCCGTCCGTCCTCGTCGTCGAGGACGAGGAGTCCTTCATCGAGGCCCTCAACCTGGGCCTCAAGCGTGAGGGGTTCCGGGTCTACGTGGCCCGCGACGGGGCGTCCGCGCTCGCCCAGTTCGACCGCATCGACCCCGACATCGTGCTGCTCGACGTGATGCTGCCCGGGATGTCGGGCATCGACGTCTGCCGCCAGATCCGGGTGCGGTCCCGGGTGCCGATCATCATGGTGACGGCGAAGTCGAGCGAGATCGACACCGTCGTGGGTCTCGAGGTCGGCGCCGATGACTACATCACCAAGCCCTACCGGATCCGGGAGCTCGTCGCCCGGATGCGGGCGGTGCTGCGGCGGGCCCCGCGGGACGAATCCGACGAGGAGCCGGGTGAGGTCGTCACCGTGGGCGATCTGCGGCTCGACCCGGATCGTCACGAGGTGACCTTGCGCGGTGAGCCGCTGGCGCTTCCGCTGAAGGAGTTCGAACTGCTCCACGCCCTCATGGAGCACGCCGGCCGGGTGCTGACCCGCGACCAGCTCATGGACCGGGTGTGGGGCCACGACTACGTGGGCGACGGCAAGACGCTCGACGTCCACATCAAGCGCCTGCGCAGCCGCATCGAGGACGATCCCGGCAACCCCAAGCGGATCACCACCATCCGGGGACTGGGCTACCGCTACGAGCGCTAGCCGCCCGGCGCCCCGGTCGGACCACCCGCCCCGGTAGCGTCCCGGGGGCATGTCGCGCACCGACTGGAACCCCGTGCTGCGGGCCGAGATGGACCAGACCTACTGGCGGGAGCTGATGGAGTTCGTCGCCCGGGAGCGATCCGTCGCCACCGTCTACCCGTCCAAGGACGACGTGTTCGCCGCCCTGCACCTCACCCCCTTCGCCGAGGTCAAGGTCCTGATCCTGGGCCAGGACCCCTACCACGGTCCCGGGCAGGCCCACGGGCTGTGCTTCTCGGTCCGCTCCGGCGTGACGTTCCCGCCGTCGTTGCTGAACATCTTCAAGGAGATGGAATCCGACATCGGGGTGCCCGTGCCGCGCAGCGGAGATCTGAGCGGCTGGGCCCGTCAGGGGGTGCTGCTGCTCAACGCCACCCTGACGGTCCGGGCCCACCACGCCGGTTCCCACCAGGGCCGGGGCTGGGAACGCTTCACCGATGCCGTGATCCGGGCGGTGGACGCCCGACCGACCCCGGTGGTGTTCGTGCTGTGGGGTGCCTACGCCCGCAAGAAGAAGGCGCTGATCGACACCGGCCGTCACGTGGTGATCGAGTCGGCGCACCCGTCGCCGCTGTCGGCGCACAACGGGTTCTTCGGCAGCCGTCCGTTCTCCCGGATCAACCAGGCCCTGATGACCATGGGCTCCGAACCGGTCGACTGGGGTCGCACGGGCCCGTGACGGCCTCCCCATGACGGCCCGACCCGGCAGGGAGGTGGCCGCCCGTGGCCCGGGCGGATCGGTCGGTGCCGGTCAGTCCCGTCCGAACAGGCCGCCGAGCCCCAGGGGGGAGGCGCCCGAGTTCGAGGTCCCCACCAGGGAGGTGATCCAGCCGGCCAGTTCGTTGGGGTTGCGCGTCTGGGTCATGACGAGGCCCGGCCCGGTGAAGTCGAACACGATTCCCTCGCCGCTCTTGAAGCTCTGCACGAGACCACCGGTGACCTGACGAAGGTTCATCGTCACGGCGGCCTCGTAGGCCACCATGTGGCCGGTGTCGACGGTGATCGTCTCCCCCGGAGCCAGGTTCCAGGTCTCGAGGGCTCCGTAGCACGCCACGAGGCACTTCCCCTCGCCGGAGGCGTGGACCACGAACCCGCCCTCGGAGCCGAACATGTTGCGGAACCCGCCCCACTTCGTGTCGAGGCTGACGCTCTGGGCGCTGGCCAGCCAGGAGCCCTTCGAGATCACGAAGGGGCGTGACGATGTGATGTCGAGGGGAACGAGGTCGCCGGGCAGTCGGGGGGCAACGTCCACCCAGCCGCCGCGTGCGTCGGCCGTGTAGGTGGTGAGGAAGAACGACTCGCCGCCGAGGGCGGCCCGCTTGATCGACTTGAGCAGGCCACCTTCCATCTTCGACTGGAGGGCGACGGTGGGGGCCATGTAGGCCATGGCGCCGGCTTCGACTCGGACCGACTCCTGCGGCGCGAGGCCGATGCGGGCGATGCCGAACGAGGGCGTGTGACGGGTGGAGATCTCCATGCCGCGAGCCTAGGTTCGCCCGGCAGGAACGGGGCCCGTCAGCTCCGGGTGGCCCGCTCCTCGGTGAGCGCCCTGCCCCAGACGGCGAGTTGCTCGACCGCCTCGGGGTCCGTGGTGGTGAAGGTGAGGCGGGCGCCGCCGTCGATGTCGTCCACACGGATCGTCATCACGGGCACGAGCTTCTCGAGCTGGTCCCGGCCGGGGAGCGAGCGGTGGAGGAAGGCGCGCGTTCCGAAGTTCCCGACGTTGGCCCGTTCCTCGCGGAGCTTGGCCAGCCACTCGCGCACGAGCGACACGTCACCGGGCGAACCGGTCAGGCTGACGGCCTCCTCCACCAGGCCGTCCGGGGTGGGGCGCCAGGTGTGCCGTACCCGGGCCGGGTCGTCGACGAGCTGTTCGGCCCGTTCGAGCCGTTCGGCGTCGGAGCGGTTGTGCAGGGCGAACCAGAGGTTGAGGCCGAACACGGTGACGAGGATGACGGCGAAGGCGATCACCAGGTTGCGGCCCGGGATGTAGCCGGGTGGCGGTGGCCCGTCCTCGTCGATGAACAGCGGGTCACGTCGGTCGGCCGGCGCCGGACGGCCCACACCGGCCTCGGTCGGGGTGTCGGCTCGACGGCTCACGGGGACAGTCTGCCAAGGCTCGCGCGCGGAACCGTCCGCCACGGGTCGGGGAGGCGCCCGGTGGTGGCATGGGCCCAGGACCAACCGGCGTCCCCGGCCCGCTCCAGCACGCGTCGGCGCTCCGCCGACGACCGGCACGAGTGGACGAGCGCGACCTGACGACCGCCCGGGGTCGGAGTCGGGTCGGCTGCCAGGAAGTCCGCCGCCGAGCCCTCGAAGGTGCACCACAGGACCTCGTTCCAGCGCTCCTGCCAGCCGGGCTCCACGGTGGTGCCGGGGTTCAGGACCAGTGGCGCGTGCTCCGGCGCGCCATCGGGGAGCAGCCCCGTGGTGGCGTCGAGCAGGGCGCCCAGGGCGTGCTCGTCACCGGACCGCCAGCCGCTGGGGCTCTCGTCCAGGAAGATGCCCTCGATCGTGGGCACCGCGTCGCGCCAGCGTCCGATGGCCTGCAGCGCCGCCTCGACCCGCCGATCGGCGACGTCTCGCAGCCAGCCGAGGGGCACGTACCCGTAGCGGACGATCCCGGCCGCCTCGAGCTCGTCGGCGCGCCGGCGGAAGACCCGGTCGTCGGGACCGGGCGGCCCACTCGCCGGGTTGACGATCACGGCGTCGGGGCGGGTCCTGATCAGGGCCCGCCAGCGTTCGTGGTCACCGGCCCAGATGTACGCCGGCACGAGCGACCGCA
>JBIKWW010000051.1:0-12693 GCA_044356125.1 Acidimicrobiia bacterium | reverse complement strand
GGTGTCGGCGCGGCGATCCTGGCGTTGATCGTCATGGTCGCCGCGCACCGGCGGTTTCCCCCGATCGCCGTCCTCCTGGTTGTCGCTGCGCTGGATCTCGCCACCCTCGGCCTGACCGGGAGCCCGGTGGCGCTGCGTCCGCTGGTCGCCGTCGCGCTCTACCTGGTGATCCGCCAGGGTGAGCGTTCCCGGGCGAAGCTGGCCGTGTCCGTCGGGGTCGCCGTCGTGGTGGCCGGCATCGGGGCGCCGTGGCAGGACGGCCCGCTGCTGCTCGAATGGGCGAGCGATGCAGCGGTGCTGGCGCTGCCGATCGTGGTCGCCAAGGCCGGTCGCTCCGACCGGGAACGGCGCCGTTCGACACTCGAACGGGAGGTGGCCGAGCGCGTCTACGCCGAGCGGCTCCGGATCGCCGCCGACCTGCACGACGTGGTCGCCCATTCGCTGTCGGCCATCGCCGTGCAGTCGGGGATCGCCGAACATCTCTTCGAACGCGATCCCGACGGGGCGCGCCGGGCGCTGGCCGACATCAACACGGCCGGTCGCCGGGCGCTCGACGAGCTGCGGGATCTCCTCGGTGTGCTGCGATCGGCCGACGCCGCTCCCCTGCGCCCGGTTCCCGGTGATCCCGACGACCTGCCGCGCGTCGTCGCGGCGGCGCTGCAGGCGGGTTCGGCGGCGGGCCCTTCCGGAGGAACCGCAGCGCAGTGGCCGGTCTCGGTGACCGTCGAGGGCTCGTACCCGCCCGACACCTCCGAGGCGACCGTGGTGGCGGTCCACCGCATCGTGCACGAGGCGCTCGTCAACGTGGCCCGCCACGCCGGTCCGGTCGGGACGACCGTGACCCTGGTCCACGGGGCCGATGCCGTGGAGGTCAGGGTGATCAACGCTGCACCCGGATCGAGGCCCCCCGGGGGGCCGTCGACCGGAGCCGGGATCATCGGGATGACCGAGCGGGCCGAGCTGCTCGGTGGGCGGCTGAGCGCCGGACCACTCCCCGACGGTGGATTCGAGGTGCAGGCAGTGCTTCCGTACCGGGGTGCTCAACGACCGGTCGGGACCAGGGGGATGCCATGGGCAACGACGTGATCCGCGTGCTGTTGGTGGACGACCAGGAGCTCGTCCGCCGGGGGTTCGCAGCGTTGCTCCGCAGTGAGCCGGGCATCGACGTGGTGGGCGAGGCGGCCGACGGCGCGTCGGCGGTCGAGGCGACCTCGCGCCTTCGGCCCGACGTGATCCTCATGGACATCCGGATGCCGGGCGTGGACGGGCTCGAGGCGACCCGCCGGATCTGTGCCGACGAGCGACTGGCGTCGTGCCGGGTGCTCGTGCTCACGACCTTCGCCCTGGACGAGTACGTCTACGAGGCACTGCGGGCCGGCGCCTCGGGCTTCCTGCTCAAGGACACGCCACCGCGTCTGCTCCTCGAGGCCATCACCGCGGCGGCCGCCGGTGAGGCGCTGATCTCGCCGGCGCTGACACGTCGCCTGATCGACGACTTCGTCCGCCGACCGTTGGCGACGCCCGGCGACGGAGGTCCGCTCGACGTGCTGAGCGACCGTGAACGTGACGTGCTGGCCGAGGTGGCCCGGGGCCGGTCCAATGCCGAGATCGCCGAGCGGCTCTTCATGTCGCCGTTGACGGCCAAGACCCATGTGAGCCGGATCCTCACCAAGCTCGGCCTGCGTGACCGGGCCCAGCTGGTGGTGGCCGCCTACGAGGGTGGCCTGGTCCGACCCGGTGACTGACCCGCCTCCCGAGGGCCGGTGGATTCACCGAACGCTGGGCGGTCGACCTCTTGGGAGCGCGGTGGATCGCCCAGCCTTCACGGGGACGAGCAGTCGTGACCGGACAGGTTCGTCGTGACCCCGCCACCCCATCGAGGGGTGGTCGGCTCAGGAACCGGCGACCATGGCGTCGAACAGCGCCTTGATGCCCTCCGGCAGGAACACCTCGGGCGGCGTGCTCTCGGCTTCGGTGAGATCGGCGATGGCGCGGGCCACCTCGGCGGGGTCGAGCTGGTTCTGCAGCACCACCGCCGACATGAGCGCATGGATCTCGGCGGCGCCGGCATCACCAGGGGGGAAGTAGTCGGTGATGCCGTTGACCATGCGGTCGTTGAACCCCGTGCCGTAGGGGCCGGGGTTGACCTTGGTGACGTCGATGCCCATCGGGGCCAGCTCGGCCCGCAGGGACTTGGTGAACGCCTCGACCGCGTGCTTGGTCATGCAGTACGGCGACCCGAAGGCGGAGGCGAACACACCCGCCACCGATGACACGTTGATGATCCGGCCCCACCCGCGCTCGCGCATGCCCGGGATCACGGCCTGCGACATGGCCGCCATGCCGAACACGTTCACCTCGAAGCTGGCCCGGACCCGCTCCATCGGCACCGTGGCGAGCGGCGCCATGATGCCGAGACCGGCGTTGTTGACGAGCACGTCCACCCCGAGCGTCGCCGCGGACGCGACATCGGCCGGGTCGGTCACGTCGAGCTTCCGGACTGTGCCGGCGAATCCCGACGCGCGGAGGGCTTCGGCCTGTGCCTCGCTCTCGGTGGTGGCGATGACCCGATGGCCCCGCCGGAGGAGCTCCTCGGCGGTACCCCGCCCGAAGCCTGATCCTGCGCCGGTGACGAGCACGGTCCTGATGGTCATGACCGAACCGTAGCCCTCGGCACCGGTGCCGGGCGTCGGGTCGGGCGCGGGTCGGGCGGGTGCGGGTCGCGCGTCTGGCCGGGCGTCTGGCCGGGCGGGTGACCTCAGCCGGGGACGGTCGGTGCCGGCGGCGACCTCCGGAGCACCCGGCCGGGGGCCCGCAGGATCCGTCCGGCGGTGGCCGGGGCGACGAAGGCGCACAGCCCCGCCATCATCGTCAGGCTGAAGAACCCGACGAGCAGGAACGCGCCGATCAGGCCGTGCAGCAGGAGACCGAAGACGATCAGCGGGTGACGGGCGCGCCGGAACCACAGCCCGACGGCGAGGGAGAGCTCGATGGCGAGCGCCCCCCAGGTGAGGACGGCGATCAGGAGCACATTCGAGACCACCCAGTCCGGTGCCCGCAGCCGGTGCAGGTCGCTCACCCGCAGCACCGTCGAGACGGCCGTGCCGTCGGCCCACCGGTCACCCGCCTTCGTCCAGAACGCGAAGAAGTAGGCGGTGACCATCTGCAGCTGCATCGGCCGGATCCCCCACGGCGCGACGTCCGGGGCGGTGGCCAGGGCCGCTCGTCCGTGGCGCCGCCACCGGTCGACCGACAGCGCCGCGCCGCACGGGGTCAGGGCGAGCAGGAGCACGAGGTCACGGAGGGCCAGGTCCCCGGCGTTGGTGATGTCCGGAGCCCGCTTGTGGATCGACACCATGAGGCCGAACGCGACGAGGGCCCACAGTCGCGGCTTCCATCCGATGACGATCATCGTGGCGGCGACGGCGAGGCCGATCATCGCGGCGCGGGCCTTGGCCAGGGTGTCGGGCAGGAAGAAGCCGGACCACCCGAACCGGTCCCGGAGCATCACCGGAGTGAGCCCCCGGGTCGAGAAGAACGGGTCCAGATCGACCAGCAGGGTCAGGGCCCAGACGAGCAGCACGAGGCCGAGGAGGATCCGGACCAGTGCGACGGTCCACGCCGGTCGGGGTGCCCACAGCAGCCGGTGGACGGCGGACCGGAGACGCTCACGCCACTCGTCGACCCCGCCGGTGCCCGCCATGGCGTTCGTCGCGCCACTCGCCACCCCGATCGCCACCCCGTTCGCCATGCCGTTCGTCACCCTGCTCACCGCTTGCCCGGGGCGAGCTCGAAGAACACGTAGGACTGCCAGTCGCCGTCGTTGATGCCCTGGGACGTGAGCGGGAGGTGCTCCCTCCATCGGCGGACCAGGCGCACGCGCACCGGGTTGCGGCCGTCGGAACGGAACTGGTCGGCGATCCAGGTCGCGGCGGGCGCCCAGAGGTCGGACCGCATGTCGAGCCGGACCCGCTCCTGCCACTTCTGCCAGCGGTACTCGGTGTAGGCGCCGAACAGGAGGTTGCGCTCGGGGGCGTGCCACTCGACCTGGGTGCCGTCGTCGAGGTCGACCAGGGCGAGCACCTCGAGGGACTGGCTCACCGGGTTGGGGGAGAAGACCCGCCAGTCCTGGTCGAATCCGAGCACCACGGCGGGCCGCCAGAGGGTACCGAGCTCGGCCTTCGCCGGACCGTTGGCCAGGTTGGGTCCGACGGTCCACACGGCGACGACGATCACGACGACGGGGGCCAGGACCCGTTCGGCCCGGTGCCGCAGACGGGCGAGCCGTGCGACGCGCTCGCCACCGGCCGGCGCGCTGCGCTCGGTCGGGCCGTCCGCGGGGGCGGGGGCCGCGGGTCGGGCGGGGTGCTCATCCACCTGCACGGACATGCCATCGGCACTTGGTGGGCCGGACCGTAGTCGGGAGCATCCGCGGACCTCTCGACCCGACGGGGCCGCAGGGCGCTCCGGCGACCCCGTCGGGTCGAATCAGGGAGTCCAGTCGTTGACGAAGCCGGTGACGGGTTTCCCGTCGATCAGTCCGCGCACGATGGTGCTGGGCCGGATTCCCCGCCCGATGGGCACGGTGTAGAGCACGGTGGGCTCGAGTTCGCCGTCGAGGAGATGTGCCGAGGCATCGGGTGCAGCGATCCGCAGGCGGCGAACCGACCACCGCTGGGACGGGCGGAGCGGATCGATGCTGAACCCGAGGTGGGTGTCGGGGTCGGCGTCGGACCGTTGCACGACGGCGCGGCCACCGCGCGGGCCCTGCAGCCCGACGAGCGACACGTCGGCGCCGCGCAGCGACGTGTACGTGAAGGGGGTGTCGAACCGGGGGGCGTCCTGGAGCTGCTCGTGGAACTGGCCGAGCCCGCGCAGCCGGTGGCCGACGCCGTCGACGGTCACCACCGCCTCGACGTCGACGATCGATTCGGTCCGTCCCGGGAGGTTGCTCCCCGCCCGGCGGGCCCGGGTGGCGAAGACCGCCTCGATCCGCATCCGGGTCGCTCCCGACCCGCGTGGCACGTCGGGAGTGGAGTGTCCGGGCACCTCGAGTTCGCACGCGCCGCCCGACACGGTGTCGGCCCGACCGTTGCGACGGATCCAGGCCCTCGCCCCGATCGAAGGAAGGGGGACCTCGTAGATCGCCGAGGTGTCGTCGTCGACGGTCGGTGTGCGGGGGCAGTCGAGGTCGTCGTCCACGAAGCCGTGCACGCCGCCGGGCCCGTAGGCCACGGCCCAAACCCAGCCCACGCCCTCGTCGACATGGCGGGCGATCCGAACCATGAACCCGGACCGGCCATCTTCGGTCACCAGGTCGAGCAGCGTGGATTCCGTGAAGCTGCCGGCCATCGTCGCTGCTCCTTGCTCGGGGACCCGGGCCCCGATACCTACACTCCGTAGGTTATCGTTCGGGGGTGGGGGCAACCGTGGTCGTCGATGCCACCGTGCGGCCCCGGGCCGCGCGGAGCCGCCCCGAGGACCGTCGTCGGCAGCTTCTCGACACGGCGGAGCGGCTCCTCGAACAGGGTGGATCCGACGCGCTCCGGATGGACGGCCTCGCCCAGGCCGCCGGTGTGACCCGGCCGGTGGTGTACGAGCACTTCGCCAACCGCGATGCGCTGGTCGTGGCGCTGCTCGAACGGCATGCGCAGCGGCTCTCGGGGCATGGGGCGGCGATCTCCGGGGACGGGGCCTCGTTCGAGACCCGTCTGCGGGCGGCCACGCACGCCTACCTGGTGGTGGCGGCCGAGCACGGCCCCGCCATGCGCGCCCTGGTCGCCGGCCAACACCTCTCCCCGGCCATCGAGCTCGCCCGCCGACGGATCTGGGACCGGGGCGTGTCGACCTGGGCCGGCCGCTATCGGCGTCACCGGCCCCTGTCGCCCAGCGACGCCCGGGCTCTTGCAGAGAGCCACCTCGCCGCGCTGTCGGCGCTGGCCGGCAGGTGCATCGAAGGCCGCTTGACGGTGGAGCGGGCGGTCGAACTGCATGTCATCTCCACGCTCGCCGGCCTGGACGCAATCGCCGGCCTGGACGCAATCGCCGGCCTGGACGCAATCGCCGGCCTGGACGCGGTCGTCGGCCTCGACGCGGTCGCCGGCCTCGACGCGGTCGCCGGCCTCGACGCGGTCGCCGGACGCCGGCCGGGATGACGCCCCACCACGACCACGGGAGAGTACCCATGACCCGACGCCGCCCCACCACGTCGATCAACGCTGCCTGGATCATGAGCGCGCTGATGATCCTCGCCCTGACCGCCAACGGGCCGTCCGCGAGCGCGACGTCGGCGAAGGCCGGGGGGCGGTGCTCCGCCCGCGAGGTGGGTACCACCGTGACCGGTGCCGGTGGGGTCCGACTGACCTGCGTGCGCTCGGGCAGGGCGACGACGTGGCACCGTGTCGTGACGACGTCGGCCTCGACCCCGGTGGCGCCCCCGGTGACGACCTCGGCCCCCGCTCGGGCGACGTTCGACCCCTACGAGGGCAGCCGCCCCGGGGTGACCCCGGTGGGGCGGGTCACCGAGGCACAGCTCGCCACCCCTGACGGGCGCACGCGCCGGTACCGGCTCTACGTGCCGGCGTCGCTGGGCTCGGGAGCGGCCGTGCCGCTGCTGGTGGCGCTCCACGGTGGACTGGGGACGTCGTCGCAGTTCGCGGCCAACTCGGGCTTCGACGAGCTGGCCGAGGCGAACCGGTTCGTCGTCGTGTATCCCGACGGCATCGGGAACCAGCCCGACGGTTCGGGCTTCCAGACGTGGAACGGGGGCTTCTGCTGCGGGCCGGCGGTCACCCAGCAGGTCGACGATGTCGCGTTCGTGGGTCTGCTCATCACGACGCTGTCCGGCCAGTGGCCGATCGACCCGGCCCGGGTCCATGTCGCCGGGCATTCCAATGGCGGAATCCTGGCCTACCGTCTGGCCTGCGAGCTGGGGGGCCGCATCGCCGCCATCGGGGTCCAGGCGGGGAGCAATGTCGTGGACGGCTGCTCACCGTCGTCGCCCGTGTCCGTCCTGCACCTGCACGGTGCTGCCGACACCAACATGCCGATCAACGGCGGTCGGGGCACCGGCGTCTCAGGGGCGACGTTCCCGCCCGCCCGCAGCGCCGTCGACGCGATGGTGCGGGCCAACGGCTGCGCGCCCACCTCAGCTGCGGTCGTGGCGGCTGCGAACCCCGACGTCGCGGCGACGACCTGGTCGTCGTGTCCCCGAGGGGTGACGGTGCGCTACGTGGTGGTGTCCGGCGCGTCGCATGCGTGGATGGGTCACCCGGGGCAGAGTGCCGCCGGGGCGGCGTTGGTGGGCGAGCCGTACGCGGCTCTGGATGCCAGCCGCCTCATCTGGTCGTTCCTCGCCGCCCATCCGCGGCGGTAAGGGGCTCCAAAGGGTTCAACCGGACGTCGACCTGTCCCTGGCAGGATCGAATCCATGGCGGAACTGATCCCCGGTCTGTACGACCGACTCGTCGACGAGTGGACGCAGCAGCGTCTCTCCGGACTCGATAAGCGCCGGCTCCGGGCGAGCGTCGAGGGCGTCGATGCCGCCGAGATCCCGGGCCGGGTCGGTGAGGCCGTCGGCGAGTGGGTCCGGGCGGTGTTGGACGGGCTGGGGGAGAGCGATCGTGTCGATGCCGCCGTGTCGCTCACGCAGGCCGTGCTGGCGCAGCTGGCCGAGCACGATCCCGAGGTCCTGCAGCCGGGACGTCGCCTGGTCGACGGGGTTTCCCGGCTGGTCGCCGTCGAGCCGCTCTCGCCCGCCGGCTCGCCGATCCCGATCCGGCGGCCGCTCACGCCGCTGCGCGACACGGTCCTGATGACGAATGCCCGTGGCCAACCGGCCGTCGGCCATGAGCTCGCCGCCGAGATCGAGTCGGCCGATGCGATCGATCTCGTCCTGGCCTTCATCCGCTGGACCGGCATCCGGGAGCTGCTGGAGCCGTTCCGTCACCATGTCGAGGCGGGCCGGACACTGCGGATCATCACCACGACCTACACGGGCAGCACCGAGCTGCGGGCGTTGCAGGCGCTGGTCGACCTCGGTGCACAGGTGAAGGTCTCCTACGACACGACGACCACGCGCCTGCATGCGAAGGCGTGGTTGTTCCGTCGGACCACCGGCTTCTCGACCGTCTACATCGGCTCATCGAACCTGACGTTCTCGGCGCAGGTCTCCGGGTTGGAGTGGAACGTCCGTGCATCGCAGCGCGTGAACCCGGAACTGGTGGCCGCCTTCGAGCGGACGTTCGAGACGTACTGGGCGGACCGTCACTACGAGGACTTCGATCCGGACCGCTTCGCCGAGGCGACGAGAGTCGAGCGTGCCGACGACGCGATCGCCACGCCGTTCGACATCACACCGCTGCCGTTCCAGGAGGCGATCCTCGAACGTCTCGTGCTCGAGCGCCGACGTGGCCACGCGAACGCGCTGGTCGTCGCCGCGACAGGCACGGGCAAGACGGTGATGGCGGCGCTCGACTACCGCAGGCTGCGGACCGAGCTGGGTCGCTCGCGGCTGCTGTTCGTGGCCCATCGCGACTCGATCCTGCGACAGAGCCGTGACGTGTTCCGCCACGTGCTGAAGAACGGCGCGTTCGGTGAGCTGTGGGTCGGCGGAGAGCGTCCGGCGCAGTGGGAGCACGTGTTCGCCTCGATCCAGTCCACGAGCGCGGCTGACATCGCATCGATCGATCCGGAGCAGTTCGACGTCGTGATCGTCGACGAGTTCCACCATGCCGCCGCGGACTCCTACGCAGCCCTGCTCGACCACCTCCGTCCGAAGCACCTGATCGGTCTGACTGCGACGCCCGAGCGTTCCGACGGCCTCGACATCCTTCGGTGGTTCGGTGGCCGTGTCGCCGTCGAGCTTCGGCTGTGGGATGCGCTCGAACAGGGACTCCTCGCCCCGTTCCACTACTTCGGCATCCACGACGCCACGGACCTCACGACCATCGGCTGGCGGCGCGGCACCGGCTACGACATCACCGAGCTCACCAACGTGTACACGAGCTCCGACATATGGGTCGCGAAGATCCTCGACGCGGTCAACGCCAGGATCGGCGACCCGCGCACCATGCGGGCACTCGGCTTCTGTGTCGGCATCGACCACGCCGTGTTCATGGCGGATCGCTTCAACCGTGCCGGCATCAGGTCCGTTGCGGTCACCTCGCGCACCCCTGACGAGGAACGCCGTCGGGTGATGCGCGACCTCGAGACCGGCGTCCTGCAGGTCCTCTTCACGGTCGATCTGTTCAACGAGGGCATCGACATCCCGGGGATCGACGTCGTGCTGATGCTCCGTCCGACGGAGAGCGCCACGATCTTCCTGCAGCAGCTCGGGCGTGGTCTCCGCAAGAGCCCGGAGACGCGCAAGGACGTGCTCACCGTCCTCGACTTCGTCGGCCACCACAACCGACAGTTCCGGTTCGACCAACGATTCCGCGGGCTGCTCGGTCGCACTCGTCGCGAGCTGGAGTCCGACATCGAGAGCGACTTCCCCTTCCTTCCGGCCGGGTGCCGGATCGCGCTCGACCCGGTGGCTCGCGGGATCGTGCTCGACAACGTCCGCAACGCCCTGCCGACGAGGTGGCCGCAGCTCGTCAACGAGCTCCGCCAGCTCGGTGACGTGCCGCTTGCGACGTACCTGCACGAGACCGGTCTCGAGCTCGACGACCTCTACCGCAACGACCGCACGTGGACGGAGCTGCGGCGGGCCGCCGGTCTGCTCCCACCGGCGTCGAACGACCGGGAGGCCGCCATCGGTCGTGGCATCGCCCGGCTGCTGCACATCGACGACGACACCCGTCTGGCCGCGTACCGGCGCCTGCTCCAGGGTCCGGATGCGCCGAGCGCCTCGACGTTGATCGAGGAGGACCGTCGGTCGCTCGAAGGCCTGCTGCTGACCGTGTTGAGCCCGCGCAAGGGCAGGTACACGGCGCTGGACGACGCCGTGGGGGAGCTCTGGCGTCTCGGCGATCTCCGCCAGGAACTGCTCGAGTTGCTCACGCTGTTGGAGGCACGCGTCGTGCACCTCACGACACCGCTCGATCTCCCTGGAGCGGTGCCGCTGCAGGTCCACGCGTCGTACACGCGCGAGGAGGTGCTGGCTGCGTTCGGTGTCAGCACCGTGTCGGCGCCGCTGCCGCTGCAGAACGGGGTGTACTGGCATGCCGCGACCCGGACGGACCTCCTGTTCGTCACGTTGCAGAAGACCGAACGCGACTACTCACCGACGACCCGTTATCTCGACTACGCCATCAGCGATGCGCTGTTCCACTGGGAGTCGCAGGGCAGAACCTCGGTCGCCAGCGGAACCGGGCATCGCTACCTCAACCACCGAACGCTCGGGACCAACGTCGTGCTGTTCGTCCGGCGGGCGAAGCAGGACAGCGGCGGACGCACGATACCGTACTTCTGCGCCGGCCTCGCCGACTACGTCGAACATCGCAGTGATCGGCCGATCCAGATCACCTGGCGGCTCCGCCGGCCGCTCCCCGGCGACACGTTCGCCGACTATCGGGCGGCCATCGCCTGAACCGCCGCCCCGACGGCCCCGGGAGCGTCCCGGTGTGGCGTGGAGCCTCACGTTCGGATGGCGCCGCTCACGCAGCGATCACGGCCAGGAATACACCGCCGAGGCGAGGGCTTCAGGATCACCGCAGGTCAGCGGCCATATTCAGCTGGCGCGTTCGGAGGGATTCGGCGGATGTCGACGTTTCCCCTGGCCACCGGCTTGATGAGCTGGCCTTGGCAGTGACGCCGGCAGTAACGAGCGACAGCCGTGGGGGTTCGTCGGTGGTGTTCGACGACTAGCGGCCCCGCAACGCGGCGACCGAGCGGGGAAGCCCGGAGCGCGTGAGATGGTCGAGCAACTCGTCAACGCTCATCGGCGGGTTCCGAAGGGCTGCTGCCTGCGCATCGAGCACGCGAAAGATCGTCGCCGGTGACAGGTCGACGAGATGGAGCAGAAACTCGTCGGGGGTCTGAGCTTCGATGTTGTAGGACCGGAGCACGTCAGCCGGGAAGTCGCTGAGGTTCTCGGTGACGATGACTTGGGAACCGGAGCGAATGGCGACTGCAACGACGTGTCGGTCGTTGGGGTCGGGCAGGTGGAGGCCATCGAGGAGCCGCTCGTAGCCGGTGGTGAGGCAGTCAGGGACCGCCTCGCACATCAGTTGACGGGTGCGGGCCAATTGGGCTTCGGTCAGGTCGGGCCGACGGCGCAGGATCGAGCGGACCATCTCGTCGAGGATGTCCGTGCTCCAGTGAGCGCGGAACAGACCGGTGGTCGCAAGCCGGATGAGGAGATCTCGTAGCCCCGCCGGGTGCAACACGCACGCGTCGTAGGTCGCGTCGAAGGCCACGCCAGCCTTCCTGGCTCGCTAGTAGTCCAGGCCGATGCGCTGGGCTTCGCCGGTGAGTTCGTCGGCGATGGCGCGACGCTCGGCGTCGTCGACGCGTTTGTACGCCAGGAGATCGGCGAGCAAGACGCGGCGGCGGTTGCCAACGCGTCGGAACGGCAGTTTGCGTTCCTCGAGGAGCTTCACCAGGTACGGCCGCGAGACGTTCAACACATCCGCAGCCTGCTGAGTGGTGAGTTCGGCGTGTACGGGTGCCACGGTCACCGCGTTGCCATTGGCGATCTGGGTGAGTATGTCGACAAGCAGTCGCAGCGCGTGGCCGGGAAGCTGCACGACGGTGCCGACGTCGTTGGCCTGCAGCGACACCGGAACGTCCGCGAGTTCGGGGTGTTGGCGGAGGAATCGCTCGAGGATGGCCACAGCCTCGGCCGCCTGAGTGGCGGTGTGCTCGTCGGGGACGGTGAGTTGGTGGTCGAGAAGTGCAGATGCCACGGTCGTGTCTCCTTGCGGCGCAGGCAGGTTGGCGCTAGTCGAAGCATACGAAGTATTCGAAATATCCGCAACACAGGTTCCGACCCCACGAACCGTTGACACCGACAGCACACCCACTGACGGAGAGCCACCGTCCACCTTTGGTGATTTTCTGTGTAATGAACCCCGATCCGAGCCGTGCAGGCTCACACCGGCACGGCTTGAGGGCTCACGCGAGCCGGGCCCATAGTCGCTGGGCCACAGCACCGTGATGGTGCCGTCGGGGTCGTCGAGGACGTCGAGGACGTCGAGGACGATCCACACGGTCCGGTCGACCGCGTGGGGCTCGGGCCGGCACTGTGTAGGCCGACAGCAACCGGCCTGCGTAGCACGGGCCGGCCTATCGTTCGCAGCCCGGCCGTGTGGGTTCAGGTCGCGCTCGTCGCGGCGCAGGTGCAGGTCGAAGCAGGCGATGTCGGGCCGGACATGTGCGGGGCCGGTGACGGTGCTGCCGAACACGCAGTTGTGGGCGATGCCCTCGCCACGGCAGGTGCGTCGATGACGACGAAACTGGCACACCCGACGGGACCTCACATCATCCGTCGGGCACAGCGAACGACACATGTGAGGGTTGCTGTGAGGGTTGCTGTGAGGGTTGGTGTGAGGGTTGGTGTGAGGGTTCGTCTGCTGCGCGCCACTCGACCGGCAACACCGCGAAGCGTTCGGTCGTCGCCGACAGCCCGTCATTGGTCAGCGGTCAGTCAGGAACGCAGCGCCTCACCGCGCGCAGCAAGCGCCCGAGTCGCCGGCGCGCCAATCCGTGGCAAGTCATTCTCCGACACGACCCCATGATCGCCCGGCAGAA
>JBIKWW010000050.1:0-12700 GCA_044356125.1 Acidimicrobiia bacterium | reverse complement strand
GGCAGGCAGGGCGATGTAGTCGTCGCCCCAGAGCTCGACGGGGTGCATGCCCAGGTGGTCGGCGAGCTCCACGGCGGCGGCGATCGGGATGCCGTCCCTCCATCGCTGGATGGTTCGATCGGTGACGCCGAGCAGCTCGGCGGCGCGGCGATGTGATCCGCAGTGCCGGTCGGCGGCTGCGGCCATGACGGGCGCGAGCGGCAGTCGGATCTGTCGGGGTCTCATGTGTGCGCTCGGCTCTGAGGGGGCCAGGTGCTGGCTCGGTCGTGCTGGGCCGCGACGTCCTGGGCGCACGGTGGGCAGAGACGCTGCCCCCAGTAGGTGGGAACGAGCCGACTCGGGCGGCAGCGGCATCGATCGCACCCGGGAAGGGCCACGAGCTCAGCGACGAAGTGCTCGGCCCACGAGCGGCACAGGCCGAGGACGTCGTCCGGCGGCACGGGGGTGATGGAGAGGCTGCCGTCGACGTTGAGAACGACCACGTGCCCAGCGCGCGTGAGCTGGTCCACCGTGATCGGCGGCCGGCTCACGCCACACCTCGAAGCTGACCCCATGCGCTGACGACCTCGACCTCGACATCGGGCAGAGCGCTCTTGCTGCGGCACTGCGCTCGTACGTCGGCTTCGTCGAGGTGCCTTCCCGCCGAGCGAACCCAGCTCAAGAGCCAGTCGCGTACGTCAGGGGGCCGGTGGGCGAAGTCGCGCGCCCGCGCTGCGAGTTCCTCGATCCGCGCGCCAGGGTCCTGAGCGACGACGTCGCGAACGGCCCGCAGGTAGCGGCTTCGGACGGAGGGTAGGCGTGCCTCGACGACCCTCGGCGATCGTGGGACGCGCACGGCCGGGTCGGCTTGGGCGTCGATCGCTGCGAGCTCGCGAAGCACGAGCTCGACGCGATCTTCTGGGGTCGCCCCCACCCCGCCGACCAACCGGGCGCGCTCCGGATCCGCCGGAAGCAGTCCGAGAGCGTCGTCAGCACGGAGGGTCGGTAGGTCACCTGGTGAGGGTTGGTAGGTAGGCGCGGGTACGGCCGCACGCGCACCCGCGCAGTCAGGCGCGGGTACGGCCGCGCCTGTGCCCGCGCGCTCGGCCGCGCGGTCGATGGGCGTTCGGTCGTCCGACTGCGCGGGTACGGCCGTACGGTCGGCCCTACCCGTACGCTCGGCGCCGAGCCCCCGGACCATGGCCGGCAGCTCGAGGGTGCGGCCCCTCCCGTGCTTCGCCCGCTCGATGACGAGCCCGGCGGCCATCAGCTCCTTCACCGCATCGACGACGGACTCGGTGTGCAGTCCGGTGTCTGCGGCGATTCGACGGACGCCGGTGGTCGTGCGGCCGTCGCGCCCGGCGTAGCGGCCCAGCGCGAGGTAGCTGGCGATCGCTGCTCGGCGCAGGTGGAGCAGTTCTGCGGGGATCGGGACCCACGGTGTGAATCCGGGGTCGCTCACGCGGCACGCTCCGTGCGAGCCGGCGAGCTCGCGCGTGCATCTGCCAGCGTGCGCCGGCACGTCGCGATCCATCCGAGCGCGACCTGACGGCGGGCCGCGGCGAAGCGCCCAGCGTCCGTGACCTCTGTGAGCCGAGGTCGGCTCCGGACGGGGCGATGTTCCGTCACAGCACCACCCCGGCGACGTGAGCTGCGGCGGCTGCGAGTGCGCGCCGAACCCAGGATCGAAGTCGCGACCGACTCGGGCCGTTGCAACCTGCAACGACCGCCATGGGTATCGGCAGTAGCGACCCCCTTCTCGTCATCGCGTGCCGGGCGCTCACCTGGGTGCCTCCCCTCGGCGCATCTGGGCGAGCTCGACCTCGGCAGCCGTGAGCGAGGCGCGCAGCGCGGCGGCCTGGCGGTCGACGACGGCGAGGTCGGACTCCGCGGCGGCAAGCGCGCCACGGAGCCCTACGGCCTGAGCCTCGATGCCGGCGAGCTGGCGGCGCATGGCGACAACTCGTGCGTGGCGGTCGTCGAGGTTCACGCAGCGGCGCCACCGTGCGACTGCGACCGTACCCAGGCGGCCAGCTCGTCGGCGTCGTAGCGGCGGAAGCGGCCCACCTTGCGGAACGGCGGACCCTCGCCACGGTGGCTCCACTGGTCGAGCGTCCGGGGCTGGACGCCCAGGCGGGCAGCGACTTCCTGAGTGTTGAGTAGCTCCATGAGTCAGCAGCTTGACTGCCGGTGACTGTCTCTGTGAAGATGCGAACGTGCGCGAAGTTCGTATTACGTTGTCGGCCGACCGCACTCCGTTGGTTCACCGCGTGGTGGTCGGGGACCTGGCGGACGGAGCGCTGCACCTGATCCCCACGCTTCGGGCCGAACCCCTGGCGATGGAGTTCTGGCATCGCGAGCTGCTCGAGTTGCCGCTGCTCGCCGTGCCGGCGGGCACTTCGTTGCAGGAGTGGCTGCGCCTGGTCGCAGAGGAGGAGGCGGTCCAAGAGGCGCTGGTCGTGTTCGTCGCTTCGCATGGAGTCCCGTGCCCCTGGCCGGTGTGGTCGGAACCGCTGGTCCCGGAGTGGGTGGCGACGCGCTCGGAGTGGTTCCGGTGGACGACGGCGGGGCAGGCGCTGGCCAGTGCAGGCGCTGGGGCGGCGCCGGTGTCCGGGATGCTTCGGATCCCCGTCCTGTCGATCCTCGAGCACCTGCACGCGAGTCGGGCCGCGGTGGAACACTGGCTCAGGTGGGAGCGGAACGACGAGGAGCTCGCTCCGGCGTGGGTATCGCTGCGTCCGCGCCTGACGGAAGGCGGGGGCATCCGGGCGGAAGAGCTCGACTGGCTCGGGTTGGACCCCAGCATGGACCCGGTGGACGCCGTGTTCGGCCCTCGGCTCGCCGAGGCGGGAGTCACCGGAGCCGAGCGCGAGGAGCTCGTCGCGTGGTTCATGTTCCAAGAGGTCGTGAACGCGGCTCTGGCGCCACTGTCGCCGCGCGTGGGCGTCGCGGTGGGCGGCGATGAGCTCGCCGAGTCTCCGCGGGTGTCGGTGCACACCGCGGCGCTCTGGCAGCTGTACGGGCACATGGAGGATTCGGACGGGCTGCTACGGAAGCAGTGCGAGGTGTGCGGTGGCTGGTTCTACCGGCAGCGCGACCGGGCGGCGAAGGGACAGCACAAGACGGTGGGCGTGAAGTACTGCAGGGTGCAGTGCGGGAGGACCGCAGCTCAACGCGAGTTGCGCCGGCGGCGGAAGGAGGCGCGGTCCGATGGGTGAAGGAACGACGACGGGGAGACGCCATGGCGCACGTTGAGAAGCGGCTCCACCGGCTGAAGGGGAAGGATGGTCGGGTCAGGACGTCGACGACGTACCGGGCCCGCTACGTGGGCGACGACGGCCGCGAGAGGTCGCGGTCGTTCGAGCGGAAGCTCGACGCGGACCGGTTCCTCGCTGAGCAGGCTCACCGGCTGAACACGGGCACGTGGGTGGATCCGGCCGAGGGGCGGCGGACGTTCCGGGAGGTGGCCGAGCGATGGCAGGCGGGGCAGCCTCATCGGCCGTCGACGCGCGCTCAGGTGGCGTCGCACCTCGAGCGGCACATCCTGCCGGCGTTCGGCGATCGGCCGGTGGCGGCGATCCGGAAGAGCGACGTGCAGGCGTGGGTCCGTGGCCGCGGTGAGGTGCTCGAGCCGGCGACGGTGGAGACGATGTTCCGTCACCTGTCGTCGATCTTCCGGACGGCGGTCGAGGATCGGCTCATCGGCACGTCCCCGTGCACGGGCGTTCGGCTGCCGCGGCGGTCGCGCGAGCTCGTCGTCCCGATGTCGGTGGCGGAGGTGTCGCGGCTCGCCGAGGCGGTCGATCCGAGGTATCGGGGGCTGGTGCACCTTGCTGCCGGGACCGGGCTTCGCCAGGGCGAGGCGTTCGGGCTCACCTTGGACCGAGTGGACTTCCTGCGCCGGCGGGTGCGCGTCGATCGGCAGCTCGTGCAGGTGGGCTCCGGTGCGCCCGCGTTCGGTCCGCCGAAGACAGCCGCCTCGGTACGCACGGTACCGATGGCGGACGTGACGCTGCAGGCACTCGCCCGGCACCTCGAGGCGTACCCGGTCGACGGGCCCGGCGCGCTGGTGTTCACGAGGGCGGACGGCGGCGCGCTCCGGCGGAATCGGTTCGGGGAGGTGTGGTCGAAGGCCAGGGCGTCGGCAGGACTCGGGGCCGATCGGACCTTCCACGACCTGCGGCACTTCTACGCATCGCTGCTGATCCACCACGGCGAGAGCGTGAAGGTCGTGCAGGCCCGGCTCGGCCATGCCTCGGCGAGCGAGACCCTCGACACCTACTCGCACCTCTGGCCCGACTCCGAGGACCGCACGCGTGATGCCGTGGCCGCGGCGTGGGCGCTCGAGGACCGACGGCCAGCAGACCCCCAGCACGGGGTAGCCAAGTGACATCGACGCAGCTCAGAGGGCATATCTGGCCCCAGATGGACAGAACCCCGCCTACAGGCCGGCTCACCGTCACCACCAGCGCTGACGAGTCGCTCCGAAGTCGTCCACACGACGCGGCCGAGGTCGCGTTGGGAGCGCAGGATCGAGCGTGGAAGCTGGCGGACGGCCCAGCCTTCACTGGAGCGACCACCCTCCCGGGGCTCGTTGACTCAAGGGTGCACCAACGACTGAACACTGGGCCATCGACCGCGTCCCGCACTGCTCGACGGCCCAGCCTTCACTCGAGCGGCCACCGTCCCGGGGGCCAGTGACTCAAGGGTGCACCACCGACTGAACGCTGGGCGATCGACCGCGTCCAGGCCCACTCGAGCACCCGGCCCCTCAACCCTGGCCGAGGCTTCCCATGTCCGGGACCGGCGCCGATCCCCTGCGACTCACGGCCGATGGCGCCCAGGCGCGAGCATGCACCGGTGGACTACGAAGCGCTCGCCGCTCACTTCCTGAAGCCCCCGGCTGTTCCCATCGCCCAACCGGCCGTACCGGACACCGCCGCCCGCCGCCTGCGTGACGCCCTCGAACCGATCGCCACCGTCGGATGGTGGTCTCGATCGGCGGCGGAGGCGATGGCAGCGCTGGGCCATGGCTTCTTCGACGGCTACGTGTGGGGGCGGGCCGCGTCGATGGGCGCGGGCGTCGCCCCCGGGGTCGTCGTGGCCGCCTTCGGCGTGTTCGAGGCGGCCATGCTCGGTGCCGTCCTCGAGCACGGCCGGACGATCTCGACAGCGCCGGCCGTGCTGGCCGCCCGGGAAGCCGGGGCCGGAGCCGGGCTGGCCGCCTGCCTGGACGCCTCGGCCGAAGCCGCCCTCGATGCGTTCGCCGCTCCCCTGCTCGAGGCCTGTGCCGGGCTCGACGCCACCGCCCGCCCCCTGTTCTCCGCCCTGCGCGGGCTCCCGGTACCGACCACGGCGGCGGGCCGGGCCTGGCGGGCCGCCGAGATGGTGCGCGAGCACCGCGGCGACGGCCACCTCGCCGCGTGCGCCGCCACCGGCCTCGACGCCGTCGAGATGAACGTGCTCACCGAAGTGTGGCTCGATTACCCCGTCGGCGCCTACAGCGCCAGCCGCGGCTTCCCGTTCGAGCGCATCGACGCGGCGGTTCGGACCCTGGCCGCCCGGGGCTGGCTCAGCCCCGACGCCACCCTCACCACCCTCGGCCGTCAGGCCCGCCAGGCCATCGAGGCGGCCACCGATCGCAGCCAGGAGGCGCTCGTGGCGGCCCTCGGCGAGCGCCTCGAGTCCATCATCGACGCCGCCACCACCGTGTCGGGCGCCGTGCTCGCCGCCCAGGCCGCTCCCAGCGATCCCCGCAAGCGCGCCGCCGGGTAGCGCGCCGCCGGACGGGGCCGCCGTTCAGCGGTCACAGCGACGCACTTCGGTCGACTCGAACGATGCGGCAGGTGATGCCGCTGCCGTCGCCCTCGACGGTCCCCACCAACGTGTCCCGGGCCGTCTGCCCCGGGGCCACGTTGGTGACGAAGCCGTACAGGTCCCCAACCTTCGTGCCGTCCGACAACTCGATCACACCCTCGATCATGTAATCCGAAGCCTTGGACGACGAGTTCGTCACGGTCAGTTCGAGCTCGGCCGTACCGAACTCGCTCGCCCGACAGACGCCGACCGTGAGGTCGGCGGCCTCCTTGGCCATCTCGTCGTTCGACGTTTGACCCGCCTTGGAGATCGTGGCGGTGACCTGCTCGTCAATCTGGTCACTGACCCCGCTGACGAACAGGGCCAGCAGGACCACGAGCCCGATCCCGGCGAGAGCGAGCACGGCGGCCACGATCAGGCCGATCTTGAAGCATCCCGGGCCCTTCTTCACGACGACGGTGGTGCCCGGAGCAGGGGCCGGCGGGCCGGACGCTGACGTGGTGTGCTCCGTCCACCGGCCCTCACCGAACCAGCGCAGCTGAGCCGAACCGCTGGGATCCGGGTACCAGCCGTCCTGCGAGGGTGTGGTGTTCCTGGGTGCGTCATCCGTCATGGCCGTATGGTCGCCTGGCGCCGGGAACGCAATCCCGGAGTCAGGGCCACCCCCGACCACCGCGCCGAGCGCTCACCGGGAGCGCACAGGCCCAGTCGGCAACGGGGAGCGGCCGGAACCTGCCGACGAGCGGACGTCTGGGCCCGGCTCGTTCGGCCCGGCTCGTTCTGCCCGGCTCGTACGGAGTGGACACCGCCCGGACCGAGATGATGGGCTCGCTGCGTGAGCTCACTGATCCCACCCGAGGCGCACGCCATGGTCGGCCGAGAGGGCCGCCCGGTGGAGGCCGACATCACGGCGACCGGCGCCCAGCGCTACGCCCAGGCCGTCGGAGACCTCAACCCCCTCTACTTCGACGACGACGCCGCCCGGGCCGCCGGCTACCGCGGCGCGATCGCCCCGCCCACCTACGTCCAGTACGCGCTGGTGCAGGGCCGGCCGCTCGAGCAGATCCGCGAGGACGGACTGTTCACCGGCGGCGAATCGGGCCCCCGCCTGCGGGTCTCGCGGACGATGTTCGGCGGCGAGGAGTGGGACTTCCTCGAGCCCGTGCACCTGGGCGACCGCATCACCGCCCGCTCCCGCCTCGCCGCTCTCGACGAGAAGCAGGGCTCCAAGGGACCGTTCGTGCGCATCACCAGGGAGACCGTGTTCACCAACCAGGACGGCGTCGTCGTGGCCCGATCCCGCCAGATCGGCATCGCCCGATGAGCGCACCCGAGCGGGACGGCGCCCAGCGCCATCTCGACGACGTCCGCGTCGGTGATGAGCTCCCCCCGGTCGTGCGCCGTGCCGGACGGGTCCAGCTGTTCCTGTACTCGGCCGCCACGTGGAATCCCCACCGCATCCACTACGACGCCGAGTACGCCCGCTACGAGGGCCATCCCGACGTCATCGTCCACGGCCCGCTGCAGGGCGCCTGGCTCAGCCAGTACGTGACGGACTGGGCCGGTCCCGCCGGTCGCATCGTCGGCCTCTCCTGGCAGAACCGGGCCTCGGCGCTCCCCGATCAGGACTACGAGTTCCGGGGCGAGGTCACCGCCATCGACGGCGATCTGGTGACGCTGTCACTGCGCGAGCAGACACCCGACGGCATGGTGCTGATGCCCGGCACGGCCACGGTTCGGCTCCCGAGGCGCTGAGCCGGGACCCGGCGGAACCCGACCCCGAGGACCTGACCCGCCTCAGCGACCGTTCGCCGCCCGCCACGTGGAGAAGCTGCGCCGGGCCTTCTCCGTACCCGACCCGTCACGGGCCACCCAGCTGTAGCCGCGGTCCGGCACCAGGGGCAGGGTGGGCACCTGGAGCGCCAGGACGGAGTTGAGCGGCGCCCCCGGCCGTGCGCCCGGTGGCCGGCCGACCTCGATGTCGCCCCGGATCACGACCTCCTCCGGTCCCTCCTGCGTCACCACGGTCAGCGGCGCACCGTCCTCGTCGACCAGGGCGAACGACAGATGCTGCACGAGGTTGGTCTCGCCCCACTCCACGCTGATGATCACGCCGATGGCGTACGGCGCGTGCGGGACACCGATGCGGTCCCATCCGGCGCCGAGCACGTGGAGCTTGCCCTCCGACACCTGTGCCGCATCGCACAGGATGAGCGTCACGTCCACCTGCGCGCGCCCGTCCCCGTCACCGGTCGGACAGCGGGCCGTGGGCGAGCCGGGGCAGCACGTGGCGGGCGAACAGATCGCACTCGTCGCGATGCGGGTACCCGCTGAGGATGAACGCCTCGATCCCGAGGTCCTGGTAGGAGCGCAGCTTGGCCAGCACCTGATCGGGATCACCGACGATCGCCGCCCCGCATCCCGAGCGGGCACGGGCGATGCCCGTCCAGAGGTTCTCCTCCACGTAGCCGTCGTTGGCCATCGCCGCGTCCCGCAGCTCGGCCTGGCGACGCACCCCGACGGACTGCGTGTCGAGCGACTTCTGGCGGATCGCCTCGCCCGTCTCGGCATCGAGACGCGACAGGAGCCTGGTCGCCGCATCCCGCGCCTCGCGCTCGGTCTCGCGCACCACGACATGGACGCGGTAGCCGAACCGCAGCGTCCGACCGTGGGCGGCGGCCTGGGCCCTCATGTCGTCGACGATCGAAGCCACCGCCGGCATCGTGTCCGGCCACATCAGGTAGACGTCGGCGCCCTTGGCGGCGCATTCCCGGGCGTCTTCGGACAGGCCGCCGAAGTAGAAGGGCGGGACCCGGCCGGTGGCCGCCGACGGCGGCTTCAGGTCGAGCCGGAAGAACTCGCCGTCGTGGTGGAGCTCCCGGCCCGCCAGCAGGACCCTGAGGATCTCGATGATCTCGGTCGTGCGGCGGTAGCGGGGACCCGACTCGAGCGGCGCCCCGGGCAGGTCGCTCGAGATGATGTTGACGCACAGGCGGCCGCCGAGCATGCGGTCGAGGCTGGCCAGCTGCCGGGCGAGCTGCGGCGGCCACAGCTCGCCGCAGCGGATCGCCAGCAGCAGTCGCATGGAGCTGTCACCGAGGGACGGTGCGATCCCACATGCGAACGCCGTGGCGTCGATGCCGAGCTCGTAGCCGCTCGGCAGCAGCACGTTGTCGAAGCCGTTGCGCTCGGCCCCGAGGACGATGTCCCGGCAGTGCTCCCAGGAGCTGCGCAACGACGGGTCGGGGACGCCGAGGAACTCGTAGTCGTCGTCGCACAGGGCGGAGAACCAGGAGATCTCGCAACTGCTCACGGCGACATCATCCCTTGACGGCACCGCTTGTCAGGCCGGCGACGAACCAACGCTGCAGGAACACGTAGGCCGCCACCATCGGCGCCGACGCGATGGCCACCCCGGCGAAGAGCGCCGGGTAGTTGGTGAGGAACTCGCCCCGCAGCTGGGTGAGCTGGCGGGGGATCGTCCACTTCGACTCGTCGGTCAGGAACAGCAGCGGGTAGTACAGGTCGTTCCAGTGGATGACCATCAAGAAGATGGACACGGCGGCCAGGGAGGGTGCCGAGAGCGGGATCGCCACCATCCGGTAGATGCGCCAGGGCGAGGCGCCGTCGACGACGGCCGCTTCGAACAGCTCGTTGGGCAGGGTCTTCATGAAGCCCGTCAGGATGAAGGTGGCAACGGGCAGCGTCACCGCGATGTTCACCAGCACGAGTCCGTGAAGCGAGTTGGTGAGGCCGAGCTGCTTGAACAGGGCGTACTGCTGGATCCCGTTGACCTGCGCCGGGACCGTCATGCCGACGGTGAAGAAGGCGAACAGCACGGTCGACCGCCAGCCGCCGAGCCGGGCGACGGCGAAGGCCGCCAGCGAGGCGAAGAACAGCGTGAGCGTCACCGAGAAGCTGACGACGACCACGCTGTTGCCGAACGCCCGCACGATGTGCTCGGAGAACACGTCGCGGTACCCGCCCAGATTCGGCGGCGCCGGCGGCCCGATCGGGTTGGTGATGATCTGACGCTGGGTCTTGAACGAGCCGAACGCCACCACGAGCACGGGCACGATGATGAGCAGCGCGTACACGATGAGCAGCGCCCGGGATCCGATGCGGCGGTTGGTGATGGGGTTCACCGTCGCCCCCTCATGCCGTACGGGCGTCGACGTCGGCCCCGGAGAGCCGCAGACCGCGGCGCAGCAGGAAGGTCACCATGGCGATGAGCGCCATGAACAGCACCGACTCGGTGGCCGCCTCCCCGTAGAACTGCGACTCGAAGGCGGTCCGGTAGATGTGGAAGCCGAGCACCCGGGTCGAGTTCAGCGGGCCGCCCTCGGTCATGACGTACACGAGATCGAACACCCGGAACGACTGCAGGGTCGTGTACGCAACCACGATGGCCGTCGCCGGGCCGAGCAGCGGCCAGGTCACGGCCCGGAAGCTCTGCCAGCGGGTGGCCCCATCGAGCTGCGCCGCCTCGGTGTAGTCGCGCGGGATCTGCTGCAGCCCGGCGACGAACACGACCATCATCTGGCCGGCGTGGAACCACACCTGCACGACCGCCAGGAAGACCAGCGCCGTGCCCGGGCTCCCGAGCAACGCCGGGCGGTACTCCAGACCGAGCTTGTCGAGCACCGTGGTGATCAGCCCGCCGCTGGGGTCGTAGACGAAGTTCCAGATGAATGCCACCGACGCCGAGGACAGGATCGTCGGGAAGAAGTACAGGGCCCTCAGCACGATCGTCGTGCGGGTGTTACGCAGCAGCAGGAGCGAGAAGCCCAGACCGATGAGGGTCTGGAAGACGACCACGATCACCATGAACTTCAAGCTGACCCAGGCACTGGACCGGAACGTCGTGTCCTCGGTCAGCTTGAAGCGGTAGTTGTCCAGGCCGACGTAGGCCGGAGTGGTCCCCGGGCCGTCCCAGTTGAACAGCGAGTAGTAGACGGCCTGCAGCGTCGGCCAGACGAAGAACAGGCCGTAGACGACGACGGCCGGCAGCGCGAACAGATAGAGCGGCCTGCGGGGCAGCAGCGGGCGGACCCGTCGCCTCGTGACTCGTTTCATCGGTATCGGGCTGCCGGCCTGACGACGGCGGACGCCGTGGCTACTTCGGGAGCTTCTGGTCGATCACCGCTTGGGCGTCGGCGGCCGCCTGCTTGGCGTCCTTGCCCCCGACGACGGCGAGGAACGCATCCTCGACGGCGTTGCGGATGTCGAGGTTGAGGAACTGGAAGCGGGGGGCGAGGAACACCCGCCGTTCCGCCCACACGCCGGTGTCCTTCAACTCCTGGGTGCGGTACACGACCCCGCTGACCGTCGAGTGCTGGGAGGTCCCGTTGGCGTACTTGGCGGCGTTCTCGGGCTGGCTCAGCCACTCCACGAACTTGATCGCCGCGGCCTGCTTCTTCGCGTCCTTCTGCCTGGCGTTGACGCCGACGATGAACGTGGCGTTGTAGATGCCCTCCCACTTCGGAGTCTGACCGACCGGGGTGGTGATGGGGACGTACAGGCCGAACTTCAGGTTCGGGTTGAGCCGCAACGCCGGACCCATGCTGAAGGTGCCGGTGGCCAGCATCAGGGCCTTGCCGGTGGCGAAGTCGGCGAGGGCGCCGTCGTCGCGCACGGCGAGGGGGTTGTCACCGAAGCAGTCGGCAGCGAGGTCCTTGAAGCTCTGCAGCGACTTGACCATCCAGAAGTCCGTGGCCTTCGCGGCACCCGTGTCGATCCGGACGAACGCATCGTCGGTCGGGAACTCGTTCATCACGAGGCCGTTCATCGAGAGCTGACCGGCGTTGCCGCGCGTCCCGCCCGGCCAGGCGATCGGCGTGATCCCCTTGTTCTTGACGGCCAGGCAGAAGCGCTGGAGATCGTTGATGTTGTTGGGCAGGGTCAGCCCGAGCTGCTTGAGCAGGTCCATGTTGACCAGCGGCATGTTGAACACGAGCTGGTAGGGCAGGCCGAGCTGCTTGCCGTCGAACTGCCCGGGGGCGATCAGGTTCTTGTTGTAGTTCTTGACGAACGGCTGGTTGCTGAGGTCGAGCCACACGCTGCCGCCGTTGGCCTTGGCCATGTTGAAGAACTGCGCCCCGCGGAACGCGGTGAAGACGTCCGCCGGCTTGCCGTCGAGGATGTCCTGCAGCGCCTGGCTCTGGTAGTCGTTCGAGTTCTTGATCGACTGGTCGACCTCGATGCCGGTCTTGGCGGTGAAGTCCTTGATGATCGACTCGATGACGTCCTTGTCCTCGGCCCGCCAGTGGAAGAAGGTGATCTTGGTGCCCTTGAGGTCGTCGGCGCTGGCCGGCGTCGTGGAGGCCACGACCGGCGCCGTCGAGGCCGTGATCTGCACCTGGCGGTAGACGTACTTGTTGCCTTCACGGGTGCAGATGAGCGTGCCCACCGTCCGGTTCGCCTGGCGCCGCGTGCACGCGCCGCCCTCCTTGGGGGCAGCAGCGGCTGTGGCGACGACCGGGGTGACGAGCACAGCGGCCAACGCCGATGCGGCCGCGAGCGCGGTCCAGTTTCGTTTCAAGATGATCTCCCCTGGTGTGGGCGGCACTGCCTGCCGCTGAGCGGACGGTGAACGGGGAGCATACACGTTGAAACCCGAGCGGATTGGTCGGGTTTCAACGTGTATGGACCAGCGCTCCGGTTGGGCCCTGCGGCGCACCCGGCCCGACCGGCGCAAGAAGTCGGTAGGCCCGAATGCTCAGGTGCGGAGCGTTCCTGCCGATGAAGGAGCCATGGGTGCGGTGCTTGCGGACTGGGCTGACGTCGACCGAGGGTCGGGCCGGAGATCGGACCCGGGTCGGCGGGCGATCAGCCACCCGCTGGTGGAGGTGATCGGCGAGGGCCTCAGCACATCGCCGAACTGGCGGGTCCGCCACCGGCCGCC
>JBIKWW010000409.1:0-3662 GCA_044356125.1 Acidimicrobiia bacterium | reverse complement strand
AGCCGCACCGGCGGCAGTACCCGGCAGCCGCACCGGCGGCAGTACCCGGCAGCCGCACGAACGGTGCGACCCGCTCAGCCGACGGGAGCCCCCACCGGCACGGGAGCCGGAGCATCCCCCGATGACCCTGCGCCTGCGCCGGTGCCGTCACCGGACCCCGACGGCAGCACGGGAGGCGCCGAGTCCACCGAGACCTCGGTCTGGGGGTCACCCTCGACCGGCACGGTGTCGACCGTGGCCTTCTTGGCTTCCACGCTCACCCCGCCCCAGGACTCGCAGGCGGTGCGCCGCCGGGACGTCTTGGCCTGGGCCGGCCCCGTGGAACCCCGGCTCCTCTTGGGGGCGACGAGCTGGAGGCAGTTGGCGTCGCCGCGCTCGTCGTCCTCGGCGAGGGTCGGGAACTCGGCCTCCGACGCGATGTCGCGGGCCGCTGCGGTCTCCATGAAGTCGTGCCAGATGCGGGCGGGGTACGAACCCCCGGTGACACGGCGGCCGCCCACGTTGCGCATGGGGATCTTGCCGACCGGCGCCCCCATCCACACCGCCGTGGCGACCGAGGGGGTGAAGCCGACGAACCAGGCGTCCTCGTAGTTCTGAGCGGTCCCGGTCTTGCCCGCCACCTCGGTGCGATCGAGGCGGGCCGCCGTCCCCGTCCCGCGCCGCACGACCGCCTGCATGGCCCCGACGGCCAGCCGGGCGACACGCGACTCGAGCACCCGCCGACTGGGCCGCGGCGCACGGAACACCTCCTTGCCACCGCGGCCGACGACCCGCTCGACGAGATAGGGCGTCACCAGGAGGCCGTCGTTGGCGATGGTGGCGTAGGCACCGGCCATGTCGATCGGCTTGACCTCCTCGGTGCCGAGCGCCATGGCCGGGACGGCGTCGATCGGGGTGGTGATGCCCAGGCGCCGGGCCACGGCGGCCACCTCGTCGAGCCCGATCACCGTCGCCAGACGGGCGTACGCGCAGTTCGACGACGCCGCCAACTGGGCTTCGAGCGTCCCGATGAAGCTCTTGGAGCCGTCCGCGTTGCCCGGCAGGTACGGATCGGGCTCCCCGTCGGGGTTGGGGATCGGGCAGGGCTCGTTGCCGCTGATGACGGCCTCCGGGGAGTTGCCCGCCTCCAGTGCGGCGATGAGCGTGAAGGGCTTCCACGACGAGCCCGGCTGGCGGCGGGCCTGGGTGGCGAGGTTGAACTTGTCGGTCTCGAAGCCGCGCCCACCGACCAGGGCCCGCACGGCCCCGGTGGCGACGTCGACGCTCACGAGGGCGGCGGTGAAGGTGTCGGCCGAGTCCTCGGGCACGTCCTCGGCCACGACCGCCTCGGCCTTGGCCTGCAGCCCCGGGTCGAAGGTCGTGTAGATCCGCAGGCCCCCGCTGAACACGGCGTTGTAGCGGTCCTTCTGGGTGGGACCCAGGCGTGGGTCGTCGAGCAGGCGCTGCTTGACCTCTTCGAGGAAGTACGACTCCGGGAGCGGCTCGTCGACCTCCTTCGGCCGGGGCATCGGGGCCAGCGCCCAGCGGTCGGCGTCGGCCCGGGTGAGCACCCCGGTCGTCACCATGCGGCGCAGCACCACGGCCCGGCGGTTGCGGCTGCGCTCGCGGAAGCGGGTCGGGTCGTAGCCGACCGGGTTGCGGATCATCCCGGCGAGAAAGGCGGCCTGGGCGACGTCGAGCTTGGCGATCGGCACCCCGAAGTAGTGGTTGGCGGCGGCCTCCACGCCGTAGGCGCCCTGCCCGAAGTACACGGTGTTGAGGTAGCGCTCGAGGATCTCCTGCTTGGTCCAGCGCTTCTCCAGCTCCCAGGCCAGGCGGGCCTCGGAGATCTTGCGCGTGAGGTTCTGGTCCGAGGTGAGCAGGCCCTGCTTGACCAGCTGCTGGGTGATGGTGGATCCGCCCTGCTCGACGCCGCCGGCCTCCACGTTGGCGCTCAGGGCCCCGATCGTGCGACGCAGATTGACCCCCCGGTGGTTGAAGAAGTCGGCGTCCTCCACCGACACGATGGCGTCGATCACCACCTTCGGGACGGCGCTGAGCGGCACCGCCTTGCGGTTCTCGGCGGCCCGGAACACGCCCAGCACCCGTCCGTAGCGGTCGTAGACGACGCTGCGTTCGCTGAGCACGGCGAAGTCGAACGACCCGGGCGGGGAGAACGACGCCGACCGGCCGACCCGGGACAGGCCGTTGGCCACCAGCGCGAGGCACAGGGCCATGGCGACCGCACCGGCCCCCATGGTGATCGCCAGCCCGGTGAGGCGGCCGAGCAGGCTCGGGCGACGCCGACGGGGGGCGGGGGGATCGGCCACGCTCACGACGGCGATCGTAGGGGTCGCGGCCCGGCCGGCGGGGCCCATGCCCCCATCCGGTCAGGCCGGGGGGAGCAGGGCGTGGGGGTGGCAGATGCCGAGCGGGTCGAAGGCCGCCTTGACCGCCCGGAACAGGGCCAGCTCCTCGGCCGACCGCACGAGGTGGAGATGGTCCCGCTTGGCCGTGCCGATGCCGTGCTCGGCGCTGATGCTGCCGCCCCGGGAGGCCACGACGGCCAGGACCTCCGCCTCGACGGCCGCGGCGACGGCCTCGTCGACCCCCCGGCCGGGGAGGTTCACGTGGACGTTGCCGTCACCGAGGTGCCCGAAGAGCACGACGTCGGGATAGGAAGCGATCATCTGCGCGCAGAAGGATCCGATCTCGGAGAACGGCAGCGACACGTCGAGCTTGAGGGGAGGGCCGAGCCGACTCACGGCCTCGGTGTGGCGCTCCCGCACGGCCCACAGCGCGGCGCGGGCCCAGCCGTCGACGGCCACTGCGACCGGGGCGTCCGGCGCCAGGCGCCCGATGATCCCGGCCAGGCGTTCCGTCTCGCCGGCCCCGTCGGAACCGAGCTCGAGGAGCAGCCCGACGGGAGACCGGAACGGCTCGGGGACGGCCACACCGAGCTCGCGACCGACGAGCGCGGCCCCCTCGGCGAGCACGAACTCGGCCGCCTCCAGGGTGACGGCGCGACGGGCCTCGGCGAGCAGCGCGAGGGCCGCGTCGAGGCCGGGAAGGCCCACGGCGACGGTCACCGGTTCCGGGGCCGGGGCCACGAGCTGCAGGCGCACGGCCGTCACCACGCCGAGGGTGCCCTCGCTCCCGGTGACCAGCGCCGCCACCGGGTAGCCCGTGTTGTCCTTGGCCAGCCCGCCCAGATGGGACACGACCGCCCCCGTGCCCGTCACCAGCTCGACACCCACCACCGACGCGCGCATGGTGCCGAAGCGCAGCACCTGGTTGCCTCCGGCGTTGGTGGCGACCATGCCGCCGATCGTCGCCGCCGTCCGGGCCCCCAGGTCGACGGGCACCCGCCACCCGGCCGCCGCGGCATGGGCGGACACGGCGGCCAGCGTCGCCCCCGCTCCGACGGTGACCTGCCCGCTGAGGGCGTCGACCGGCCCGAGCGCGTCGAGCCGCCGGGTCGAGAGCACGACCTCGCCGTGGCGGGCGATGCTGCCGCCGACGAGACCGGTGTTGCCGCCCTGGGGCACGATCGGCGTGCGGTGGGCGGCGCAGGCCCGCACGACCCCGGCGACCTCGGCGCCCGACGCCGGACGCACGACCGCCGCCGCGCGCCCCGTCCAGCGCCCCGTCCAGTCCTGGTCGTAGGAGGCGGTCAGGGCCGG
>JBIKWW010000407.1:0-3669 GCA_044356125.1 Acidimicrobiia bacterium | reverse complement strand
GCCCGCCCGTGTCCTCGGCACCTCGTCCGCTGCCCGCCGTCGGCCCGACCCCGACCGGCCTGGCGACAGCGAAGCGGCCGACCACCACCCGGCCGGCGGCGACCCGTCGTCCCGCTTCGAAGACCACCGCTTCGAAGACCACCGCTTCGAAGACCACCGCTTCGAAGACCACCGCTTCGAAGACCGACCCGGCCACCGTCCCGACCATGCGGGCGGCAGCCTGCCTCAAGCCCTGCTGACCCGGCCCCCCACCCGGCCCTCCACCCGGCCCCGGGCCAGGCCCTCCACCAGATCGGCCAGCGCCCCCACCGCATCGGGCCGGGCCAGGGACCGGGCGCCCTCGGCCATCGCCGCCCGCCGGTCGGGGTCGCGCAGGATCGGCTCGACGGCGGCCAGGAGCGTCTCGGCCCGGCAGTCGGCCTGGGCGACCACGACCGCCCCGCCGGCCTCGACCACGCGCTGGGCGTTGCGGGTCTGCTCGTCATGGCTGGTGGGCACCAGGGGGACGAAGACCGCCGGGCGGCCCAGGGCGCACACCTCGGTCACGGTGCCCGCCCCCGAACGGCACACGACGAGGTCGGCCAGGGCGTAGGCGTCGCCCATGGCCGCCGCGCCCAGGAACGGGCGCAGGATCCAGCGCCGCTGGGGCAGCGGCGGCAGCGCGTCGCGGTGGGCGGCCAGCGCCTCGGCGTCGGCGGCCCCGCACTGATGGACGACGACCGCCTCGTCGAGCAGTGCGTCGAGGGCGTCGCGCACGGCGGTGTTGACGATCCTCGATCCCTGCGCCCCGCCGGTGACGAGCAGCACCGGCAGCGACCGGTCCTCCGGCGCGACGGAGAACGTCTGATATGCGCGCTGACGGTCACCGGCGAGGATCTCGGCCCGTACCGGGTTGCCCGTCACCACGACCCGGCGCCGCAGCCGGGGCGGGACCATCCCGGCCGACCCGTCGAAGCTCAGCGCGATCACCCCGGCGAAGCGGCCGCTGATCCGGTTGGCCAACCCGAACGTGACGGTCTGCTCGTGCACGACGACGGGGCGGCGCAGCAGGCCGGCGGCCACCACCGTCGGGACGGCCACGTAGCCGCCGGTGGCCAGGACGGCATCGGGCCGGAAGCCGCGCACCGCCCGGATCGCCTGCACCACCCCGAGCGGGACCCGCAACAGGTCGCGCAGGTTCGCGGCGGTGAGGAGCCCGAGCACCCCTCGCGACGAACGCCGGAGCTTGCCGGTGGCGATCCCGACGAACTCGATGCCGGCCTCGCCCGCCAGTCGGGCCTCGAGGCCGGCATCGGAGCCGACGTAGCGGAGCTGCAGCGCGTCGCCGTGACGGCGGCGGAGCTCGTCGACGACGGCGAGGGCAGGGGCGACGTGGCCGCCGGTGCCCCCGCCGGTCACGAGGACGCGCACGGCGATGGGCTCAGCCGGCGACGGCCGACACGGCGTGGAGCTGACGGGGCCGCCGCTCCAGCTTGGGGAGCGCCACCTGCCCGGTGCGCTGGAGGTCCACGATGCCGTAGGGGCGCAGCAGATCCTCGAAGTCGTCGAGCTTCTCGGGCGGATCGGCCAGCATGATCGTCATCTGGTCGTAGCCCACGTTGACGATCTTGCCGTCGAAGATCGTCACCAGCTCGGCGATCTCGGCGCGCTTCTCACCGGGAGCCCGCACGGTCACCAGCAGCATCTCGCGGGTCACGGACTCCTCGGGGGAGAGCTCGCGGATCTCGAGCACGTTGATGAGCTTGTCGAGCTGCTTGACGATCTGCTCCATCGGAGCGGTGTCGGCATCCACGACGATCGTGATCTTGGACGTCGCCTCGTCGTCGGTGGGCGCCACGGCCAGCGACACGATGTTGTAGCCCCGCCGGGAGATCAGGCTCGTGACCCGTGCGAGCACGCCGAACTTGTTCTCGACGAGGACGGTCAGGGTGTGGTGTGCGGCCATGGCTCAGATCCCCCAGCGGGCGCGTTCGGCAGCGAGGCGGGTGGCCTGGCTGTGGTGGACGTGGAGGTCGTCGTTCGACATGCCCGCGGGCACCATCGGAAAGACCTTCTCGGACTCGTCGGTGCGGAAGTCGATGACGACCGGGCGGTCGTTGATGGCGTTGGCCTTCTCGATGGCGGGCTCGACCTCCTCGGGGCTCTCGACGCGCATGGCGACGCAGCCCATGGCCTCGGACAGCTTCACGAAGTCGGGGATCTCCGGCGAGAGGTACACCTCGCTGTAGCGCTCCTCGTAGAACATCTCCTGCCACTGGCGCACCATGCCCAGGTAGGAGTTGTTGAGGATCGCCACCTTGATCGGGATCCGCTCGATCGACGCGGTGGTGAGCTCCTGGTTGGTCATCTGGAAGCACCCGTCGCCGTCGACGGCCCACACCGTGCGGTGCGGGGCGGCCACCTTGGCGCCGATGGCGGCGGGCACGGAGAAGCCCATGGTCCCCAGACCGCCCGAGTTCACCCAGGTGTAGGGCTCACGGAAGTTCCAGTACTGGCTGGCCCACATCTGGTGCTGGCCCACACCGGCGGCCAGGATCGTCCCGTCGGGCGCGGCGTCGCGCAGCTTCTCCATGACGAACTGGGGCTTGAGGGCGTCACCGGCCTGGGCCTGCTCGTAGGTGAGCGGGAAGTTCTCCTGCCAGCCGGACACGGTCTGCTTCCAAGCCGTCCGATCGGGGAACGCGGCACCCCCGCTGAGCAGCTCCTTGATCGCCGCCACCAGGCCCTCGATGGAGAGCCGGCAGTCGCCGATGAGCGACACGTCGGGGCGCCGGACCTTGCCGTGCTCGGCGGGATCGATGTCGGCGTGGATGATGCGGGCGTTGGGGGCGAAGGCCCCGACCTTGCCGGTCACCCGGTCGTCGAAGCGGGCGCCCAGGGCGATGAGCAGGTCGGCCTTCTGCATCGAGGTGATGGCCGTGAAGTTGCCGTGCATGCCCGGCATGCCGAGGGCGAGACGGTGGTCGTCGGGGAACGCGCCACGGGCCATCAGCGTGGTGACCACGTGGATGTCGCAGAGCTCGACGAGCTCCTTCAGCGCAGCTGCCGCCCGGGCCTTGAGGATGCCGCCGCCGATGTAGATGATCGGCTTCTCCGAAGCGAGGATCAGCTCGGCCGCGGCCCGGATCGACATCGGGTCGGCCTGCATCCTCGGCTTGTACCCGGCGATGTCCACGGTCTCGGGCCAGTACCAGTCCATGGACTCCTGCAGGACGTCCTTGGGGACGTCGAGCAGCACGGGGCCGGGGCGGCCGGTCTGGGCGATGTGGAAGGCCTCGCGCACCAGCCGGGGGATGTCCTGGGCGCTCATGATGAGCTCGTTGTGCTTGGTGACCGTCCGGGTGATGCCGACGGTGTCGCACTCCTGGAAGGCGTCGGTCCCGATGGCCGGACGGCTCACCTGGCCGGTGATGCAGACCATGGGGATGGAGTCCATGTAGGCGTCGCACAGCGGCGTGACCATGTTGGTGGCCGCCGGACCGCTCGTCACCATGGCCACGCCGGCGCGGCCCGTCACGTGGGCGTACCCCTCGGCCATGTGCCCGGCGCCCTGCTCGTGGCGCACGAGGATGTGGCGGATCGAGCTCTCGAGCAGCGGGTCGTAGGCCGGCAGGATGCAGCCGCCGGGAAGGCCGAAGATCACTTCGGTGCCTTCGAGCTCGAGGCTCT
>JBIKWW010000408.1:0-3669 GCA_044356125.1 Acidimicrobiia bacterium | reverse complement strand
GCTCGAGGCCGAACGGGCCGATCTCGACGAGCGTCGTGCGCGCTACGAGGCCGGAGCGGCGGCCCTGGACGCGGCCAACCAGCTCGTCGAGCGTCTCCGGGTCGAACGGGCGGATCTGGAGCGCCTGCGCGAGGAGTCGGCGGACCGGGAGACAGCCGCCGTCCGTGCCCTCGATGCCGAGCGGACCCGCCATGCCGAGCTGGAGTCCCTGCTCGCCGTGGCCACGGCCCGGGGCGAGGCACTGGAGGGGGAGGTGTCACGGGTTCGGGTGCGAGCAGCCGAGCTGGCCGCCGAGCTGGTCGACGCCCGATCCTCGCTCATGCGGTCGGCCGAGGAGCTGGGCGGTGCCCGCATCGATGCCGCCCGGACGACCACCGAGCTCGAAGCGGCTCGCCGCGACCTCGACGCCGCCCGCCGCGAACTCGACACCGCCCGGGCCGATCTCGAGGCACTGCGGCGCGAGCTCGGGGAGGTCCGCGCCAGCACCGGTGCCGTCGGGCGGGAGCTCGTCGCCACCAGGGGCGAGCTGATCAGCATGCGACTCGATGCGGCGGCGGCCCGGGAGACGCTCGAACGGGTCCGCCGGTCGTCGGCCGAGGAGTCCGCAGCGGTCCGCCGAGCCGCCGAGGCGGAGCGGGCCACGGTCGAGGCGGCCCTGGCGCAGTCCGTGGCGGCCCTTGCCCAGTCCCAGGCTGCTCTGGCGCAGTCCGAGCAGCGTCTGACGACGGCGAACGCCGATCTCCAATCCGAGCGGGACCGGCTGTCGGCGGCCACCGGTGAGCTGGCTGCCGTCCGCAGCGAGAACGAGCTGGTCCGTCGTTCGTCGGCCGAGGAGGTGGAGCTGGTCCGTCGTTCGTCGGCCGAGGAGCTGGAGCTGGTCCGTCGTTCGTCGGCCGACGAGCTGGAGCTGGTCCGACGGGCCGCGGAAGCGGAGCGGATGGCGGCGCTGTCGCGTCTGGCGCAGACCCAGGAGCGTCTGGCGGTGGCCAGCGCCGAGCTCGACGCCGAGCGCGACCGGCTGGCTGCGGCGAGCTCGGACCTGTCCGCCATGCGCGCCGAGGTCGAGGCCGAGCGTCGGCGGGGGGCGGATCTGCTGGCCCGGGCGGAGCAGCAGGCGGCCGAGGAGCTCGTCGAGCTCCGTCGGGCAGGTGCCGAGGAGCGCGCTGCGATGCTCGCCGAGCTCGTCGACACCCGGGTGCGGCTGGCCTCCGTCAGCAGCGAACTGGCGGCCGAGCGGGAGCGGCTGGCGACGGTGGGCGGCGAACTGACCGCGCTGGGAGCCGAACGTGACCGTCTCGGCATGCTGCTGGCCGGCGTACGGAGGGAGCACGAGGCGCTCGCCGGCCGCCTGCGGATCTCGACGGCCTCGGTGGTCGCTGCCACGGCGGTTGCTGCTACGGCCCGCACTGATGCCTCCGCCGCCGAGGCCAGGAGAGCCGTGGCGGAGGCTCGGCGGGAGGCGGCTGAGCTGGATCGTGATGTGGCCTTGGAGGCGCGTTCGGAGGCGGAGGCTCGGCGGGAGGCGGCTGAGCTGGATCGTGACGGGGCGTTGGAGGCGCGTTCGGAGGCGGAGGCTCGGCGTGACGTCGCCGAGCTGGAACGGGACCTGGCCATGGAGCATCAGGCCGAGGCCGAGGAGCAGCGAGCGGTCGCCCAGGCCGGCTGGGTCGACGCCGACCGGCGGGCATCGGCGCAGGCGGCTCGTGCAACCGATCTCGAGTGGCGCCTCGCGACCGTGGCCCAGGAGCTGAAGGCCGTCCGGGCCCACGCCATGGCACTGGTGCGCCAGCGTTCGGCCACCGCAGGCGCCGCAGGGAAGACCGCAGATCGCCCGGCCGTCGCACGGCCCGAGGACCCGACCGGGGCGTCGGTCCGGATCCTGACCGCCGAGGTCACCCGCCTCCGTACGGCACTGGACTCGTCCCGCTCCGTCGCCGACGCCCTCCGGGTCGCCGCCGATGACCAGCGGCAGCGGGCCGGAGCCGAACTGGCCACGACCCGGGCCCGGCTGGCCGCGGCCGAGTCGGGCTGGGCCGCCGCTGACCGACGGGCCATCGCCGCCTCGGCCCGGGCCTCGTCCAACGCAGCCTGGGCTTCGGCCCAGGCGGCCCGGGCGTCGGACCATGCATCGCGTGCCGAGGAGCTGGGTTCGCGCCTCGAGGCGGCCTTCGCCGAGTTGGCCGCTGTCCGGGCTCATGCCGCTGCACTGGTGCGACTGCACCGGGCTCAGGTGACCGCGGCGACCCGGCCATTGCTCTCCGGATCGCCCTCCGGATCCGCCGTCGGATCGGACGCCGTCCTGCATTCGGCAACGGCACCGGTCGGGATCCTGACTGCGGAGATCGTGCGGTTGCGCTCGGCGCTCGATGCGGCCATCTCGGCCGGCCTCGCCGCCGTCGACGAGCAGCGTGTCCTGGCCGAGCGCCGCATCGAGCTCGCCGAGGCGGTCGGTGCGGGTCGCGCCCTCGGCCGTTCCGATGAACCCTCCGAGCCGCAAGCCGATGACGCCGGTTCGCCGCTTCCCGCCGGGTCCGTGCTCGGATCCGTGCTCCTCGGTGCCGCCGCCCGTCGGGCGGTGGATGCGGCCGGCGCCGCCCATGCGGCTGCCCGCCTCGCCGCCTCAGCGGGACCGGTGGGCGCCGACCCACGGGTGGCTCGGCTGTCTGAACGGGCCGAGCGGGCCGAAACCGACGTCGTGCGCCTCATCGCCGCCGAGGCCGGGCTGCGCGTGGAGGCGGGTCGGCTGCTCGAACGCCTGGGTTCGCTGGAGGGAGCCCGGAGCGCGGTGCTGGCCCAGCGGGATCGGCTCGCCGATCGGCTCGACGCCGCCCGCGGTGAGCTCGACGGCGTTCGGTACGAGCTCGACGGCGTTCGGGACGAGCTGGGTGCCGTGCGCGGGAAGCTGGAGGTGACGGGCGGGCAGCTGGATGCCGTTCGGACGGACCTGGGGGAGGCTCGTCGGGATCGTGACGCCCTCGGCGGCGCGCTCGTGGCCGTGGGCGCTGAGCGCGACGGGCTGCAGGGGGCGCTCGAAGCGGCCCGACGCGATCTCGAGACGGCCCGCGGGGAGATCGATGCGGCCCAGCGGGAGGCGCGGGCGGGCGCCGAGGAGCTCGTCGCAGTGCGCCGAGGCACCGAGGAACTGGCCGGCCGACTCGAATCGGCACGGGCCAAGCTGGCTGCGGTGGAAGCTGCCCGGTCGGCCCTGCTCGCTGCCCGTGACGCCCTCGCCGACCGCCTCGCTGCGCCCGTCGCTGCCCGGTCGCCTGGTGGAGTCCGGCGTCCCGACACCCCCGAGAGCCGACGCTCCCTGGTCATCGAGCTGCCCGACGACGCCGGTCCCTCGGGCGAAGGCGGAGCGAGCGGGACCGTCCCGGACCCGAGGACCTCATCGGACGGCGAGGTCCGTGCGTTCGGTGGGGCGACCAACTCGTCGCCGGCGCCACGCCGGGTCGCCGGACTCGGCGCTGCACGGCATCGGTCGCAGCCGTCACGTGAACCCGACGACCTCGAACGGATCCCCGGTGTCGGACCGGTGCTGGCGCGGGCCCTGCACCGTCTGGGGGTCCACACCTTCCGGGCGATCGGGGAGTGGGCCGACGCCGACGTGGAGCGGATGGAGGGACTGCTTCCAGACGGCGCCGGCCGGATCTCCCGGGACGGATGGGT
>JBIKWW010000049.1:0-12752 GCA_044356125.1 Acidimicrobiia bacterium | reverse complement strand
CAGCACCACGAAGGCGACGAGCACCTTGATGAGGACGATGACGAGGGGCTTCCACCACAGGTCCGTGCCCGGGGCCAGCAGAGGGTCACCGACCTCGGCACCGAGCACGCCCGGTGCAGTCATCAGCGCGCTGATCATCGGCCGTCCTCCACCGTCTCGAGCCGGACCTTGACGATGCCCGTCTGGGCCATCTCCTCACCGTCGATGAGGGTGGCGGCCACGTTGTCGACGAGCCCGAAGGGCACCTCGAGCACCCCTCTCGGGACCGACGGGGCCTCCTCGACGGTGAGCACGACCGACGTGCGTTGGGTCAGGACCCGCACCGTGCCCCCGGCCCGCAGGCCGTGGCGTTCGATCTCGCCCGGGTTCAGCCGGGCGCTGGGCAGCGTGGCGAGGCCGGCGAGCGCCGGGCTGGCCTGGACGAGGCTGCCGCCGTCGTACATGCGGTGCCCGGCGACGAGGCGCAGGGAGTAGGCGTCGGGCACGGGGACGGGGGCCGGCGTGGCCGGGCGGACGAAGCCGACCAGGGACGGGCGGGCGGGCGTGGCGTCGCCGGACTCCCCCGACCCGGCCGGTGCTGCGGGCGCACCCGGCTCAGCCGGGTCCGCCGACGGGGCGGGGAGCGGCACGACCACCCCGTCACGGGCGACGGCCAGCGCGCCGGCGAGGCCCAGGTAGGCGGGGGCCACGGCGGCGATCTCGGCCGTGAGATCCTCGACCGACTCCACCCCGAGGTCGGCGCCCAGGTGGGCGGCCAGCTCGGCGGCGATCATCCAGTCGGGGCGGGCCACCCCGGGGACCGAGACCTTGGCGGCCAGCGTGGTGACCCGGCCCTCCAGGTTCGTCGTGGTGCCGCTCTTCTCGGCGTACCCGGCGGCGGGCAGCACGATGCCGGCGACGGCGACGGAATCCGTGGCGAAGAGGTCGATGGCGATGACGGTCGGGATCCGGCTGAGGGCTGCGGCGGCCACCGACGGGTCGGGCACGTCGGTGAGCGGATCGGCCCCGAGCAGCACCAGCACGTCGATGGCACCTTCGGCACCGGCGCGCAGGATGCCCGCCGTGTCGAGCCCGGCCGCGGCCGGCAGCGCCGGCCAGTGGGCCGACATCCAGTCCCGTCCGGCGTCCAGGGTGACGCGGCCGGGCAGCAGGCCGGGGGCGAGCCCCATGTCCAGCGCGCCGTGCACGTTGGAGCGACGCATGGCGGGCAGGAACGAGGTGCCCGGACGGGCGGCCAGGGCGGCGATGGCATCCACGGTCCCGGCCGGGGACTCCGCCATCGAGGGGCGGCCGGCGACCACGACGAGCGGTCCTCCGGAGGCCAGCGCCCGGCCCAGCAGGGCAGCGGCGGCGTTGATCTGGTCGGCGTCGACCCCGGCGATCTGACGCTCGACGGGGGACGAACCGTCCATCGCCCCGAGGAGGGCGGCGACGAGAGCCCCCGTCTCACCCGGTCGGGGGCGCAGGGAGGCGTTCACGAGCGGGCTCATGCCCGTGCCCGTCGCCGAGATCTCGATCATCGGGACCCGGCGGTTCACGACCGCGTCGCGCAGACGCAGGAAGAGGACGGGCTGCTCCTCCTTGACGTCGGGCCCCAGGAGCAGCACGGCGGCCGCCGAACACGTCTCGTCGATCGTGGCGCGGGGAACTCCGAGCCAGGCGGCGGGCGGCAGGCCGTCGTCGAGCTGGGCGTCGACGTGGTCGGTGCGCAGCACGCCCTTGGCCAGCTTGGCCCAGGCGTAGGCGTCCTCGTTGGTGAGGCGGGCCCCGCCGATGACGGCGACGCGGGACGGATCGGTTCCGCGCAGTGCGGCGGCCGCGGTCCGCAGGGCCTCGTTCCAGGTGACGGTCTCGGCCGCGGCGTCACGGGTTCGGCGCAGCTGCGGGTGGGTGAGCCGGGCGGGGCTGGCGACGTGCTCGTGGTCGAAGCGGCCCTTGTCGCACAGCCAGCCCCAGTTCACCGGGTCGCTGTCGACACCCTGGTACCGGGTGATGCGGTCACCGCTGGACTGCACGACGGTGCGGCATCCGACGGCACAGGTGGTGCAGGTGGATTCGACCTGGTCGAGGTCCCACGGCCGGGCGGCGAAGCGGTAGCTCGAGGCGGTGAGGGCACCGACCGGGCAGATCTGCACGACGTTGCCCGAGAAGTGCGACGCATAGGGATCGTCGGGGAACGTGTTGACCTCGGTGCGGTTGCCCCGGTTGACGAAGTGGATCAGCGGGTCACCGCTGACCTCCTTGGAGAAGCGGGTGCAGCGGTCGCACAGGATGCAGCGCTCGCGGTCGAGCAGCACCAGCGGCGAGATCGGGATGGGCTTCTCGTAGTGCCGCTTCTCCTCGACGAAACGGGTCTCCCCCGGGCCGAAGGCGAGGGTTTGGTCCTGGAGCGGGCATTCGCCGCCCTTGTCGCAGACCGGGCAGTCGAGGGGATGGTTGACGAGCAGGAACTCCAGCACGCCGTCCTGGGCCTTCTTGACCGTGGCCGACTGCGTGTTGACGACCATGCCCTCGGTGACGGGGAGCATGCAGCTCGGCTGCAGGGCCGGACCGCGGGGTCCGTCGACCTCCACCAGGCACATCCGGCACATGCCGACCTCGCGCATGCGGGGGTGCCAGCAGAACCGCGGGATGTAGGTGCCGGCCCGCTCGGCGGCGGCGATCAGCAGCTCACCCGGCTTGGCCTCGAAGGCGACCCCGTCGATCGTGACGGTGATCGTGGTCTTGGCCGGTGCGTCGTCGGTCATGCCGCCGCCCCCTTCGCGATGTAGGCCTCGTACTCGTGGCGGAAGCGCCGGATCGAGCTCGCCAGCGGCGACGCGGCCGAAGGACCGAGCGGGCAGATCGTCGTCTGCCGGGGCGGCCAGGCCAGCCCGGGGCTGATGTTGTCGGCGACGTCGAGGAGCAGGTCGACGTCCTCGGGGCGGCCGTGGCCGTCGAGGATGCGCCGGTAGATCTTCTCCAGCCAGTTCGTACCTTCCCGGCACGGCGAGCACTTGCCGCAGCTCTCCTTGGAGAAGAACTTCACGACCCGCCAGGCGGCCTTCACCATGTCGGTGTGGTCGTCCATCACGACGATGGCGCCCGAGCCGAGCATCGAGCCGGCGGCCCCGACCGGGCCGGGGTGCAGGGGCAGATCGAGATGCTCCTCGAAGAACCAGGGGGCCGACGCCCCGCCGGGGATGAACGCCTTCACCGAACGGCCGTCACGGATGCCACCGCAGTAGTCGTCGAAGAGCTCGCGGAACGTGGTGGTCCCGAAGTCGACCTCGTAGACCCCGGGCCTGTTCACGTGCCCGCTGACGGCGAACAGACGGGAACCGCACGCCTTCGGGTCGCCCACGGCGGTGAACGCAGCGGCGCCGTTGCGCAGGATCCACGGGAGGTTGGACAGCGTCTCGACGTTGTTCACCACGGTGGGCTGCATGTAGAGGCCCTTGGCGGCGGGGAAGAACGGCGGCTTCAGGCGGGGCATGCCCCGGTTGCCCTCGAGCGACTCGATCAGGGCCGTCTCCTCGCCGACGATGTAGGCGCCCGCCCCCCAGTGCAGCACGACGTCGATGCTGAAGTCGCTGCCCATGATGTTCTTGCCGACGTAGCCGGCCGCGTAGGCGTCGTTGAGGGCGGCGGCCAGTCGCTCCTGGGCCAGGGCCATCTCGCCCCGGCAGTAGAGGAAGGCCTGCCTGGCTCCGATCGCCCAGCAGCAGATGAGGATGCCCTCGATGAGCTGGTGGGGATCGAGCTCCATGAGGAGGCGGTCCTTGAAGGTGCCCGGCTCGCTCTCGTCGCCGTTGACGACCAGGTAGCGGGGGTGCACCCCCTTGGGCAGGAACGTCCACTTGGTCCCGCACGGGAAGCCCGCTCCCCCGCGCCCGAGCAGGTTGGCCGCCTTGACCTCCTCGACGACGGCGTCGGGCTCCATGGACAGCGCCTTGCGCAGCCCCTCGTACGCACCGCTGCGCAGCGCGCCCGGCAGCGTGTGACCGTCGGACTGGCCCCAGCGGTCGGTGATCATCGTGGTGGTGGTCGGCATGTTCGTGCTCGTCTGCGGTGGGCGCCGGTCGGTGCGGGTCAGATCGTGTCGCGGTGGGCGCGGCGGTCGGCCGGGATGGACTGTCGGACACGGGCGAGGGTGCCGTGCGGCGGGAACTCGGAGCTGCGCCGCCCGGCCCGGAGGTCGTCGACCAGGGCATCGACGGTGGCCTCGTCGACGTGCTCCACGTAGCGGTAGTTCACCTGCAGGCACGGGGCGCGGGTGCACGCCGCCAGGCACTCCATCTCCTCCAGCGTGAAGAGCCCGTCGGAGGTGGTGGACCCGGTGCGCACCCCGAGCTTGCGCTCGCAGGCCTCGAGGACCTCCTCGCCGCCCAGGATCATGCAGGAGATGTTCGTGCAGACCCCGATGACATAGGTGCCCACCGGATGGAACTTGAACATCTCGTAGAAGCTGGCGGTGCCGTAGACCTCAGCCGGCGTGCAGCCGACGAGCTCGGCGATGTGCTCCATGGCGTCCTCGGTGAGCCACCCGTCCTGCTCCTGGGCGAGGTGGCACAGCGGGATCGTGGCGCTCTTGGCGCGTGGGTAGTGGCCGATGAGCTCGCGGGCGCGCTCCACGTTGGCGGGCGTGAACCTGGCCATCAGCGGTCGACCTCCCCCAGCACCGGATCGATGGAGGAGATGACGGCGACGACATCGGCCATCTGGGCGCCGATCAGCATCGTCGGCATGGACTGGAGGTTCACGAAGGACGGCCCCCGCACGTGCATGCGCCAGGGCTTGGAGGAACCGTCGGCCACCAGGTAGCAGCCCAGCTCGCCACGGGGCGACTCGACGGCTACGTACACCTCGCCCTCGGGGACGCGGAAGCCCTCGGTGAAGATCTTGAAGTGGTGGATCAGCGCCTCCATCGACTCGTCGATGCGCGAGCGGGGCGGCGGCGTGACCTTCTTGTTCTGGGTGCGGTAGTCGCCGAGGGGCATCTTGTCGACGATCTGGCGGCAGATCCGGATCGACTCGCGGATCTCGTTGAGGCGGATGGCGTAGCGGTCGAAGGCATCGCCGTGGGTGCCCACGATGACGTCGAACTCGACCTGGTCGTAGGCCAGGTACGGCTGGTCGCGGCGGAGGTCCCACTCCACGCCGGTGGACCGCAGGATGGGGCCGGTGGCGCTGAGGGCGAGCGCCTCGTCACGGGTGATCACACCGACGCCCATGGTGCGGTCCCGGAAGATGGGCTGACCGGTCAGGAGCGTGTCGAACTCCTCGAGGCGACGCTCGACGGTGTCGCACACGTCGAGCACGTCGGTCTGCCAGCCGGGATGCAGATCGGCGGCCACACCGCCGGGGCGGATGTAGTTGTGGTTCATCCGCAGGCCGGTGATCTTCTCGAAGATGTCGAGGAGCAGCTCCCGCTCCCGCCAGCCGTAGATCATCATGCCCACGGCACCGAGATCCATGCCGTTGGTGGCCTGGAACAGCAGATGGCTCGACATGCGGTTGAGCTCGCACATGAGCATGCGGATCCAGGTGGCCCGCTCGGGGATCTCCACCTCGAGGAGCTGCTCGACGGCCAGCGAGAACACGAGCTCGTTGAAGAACGGGCTCAGGTAGTCCATCCGGGTGACGTTGGTGGGGCCCTGGATGTAGGAGAGGTTCTCGGCCGTCTTCTCCATGCCCGTGTGCAGGTAGCCGATGACGGGCTTGGTGCGCAGCACCTGTTCACCGCGTACCTCGAGCATCACCCGGAGCACCCCGTGGGTGCTCGGATGCTGGGGGCCGACGTTGATGATGGTCGTCTCGTCGCCGAGCTCGATGTCGTAGTCGTTGAGGTCGATGCCCTCGGCATCGCGCACGCCGCGCAGCACTGCGCCGCGCTCGCGGGCGAGCTCCTTGGCACCGGTCACCCCGCGGGCGGCCATCTCCTGGCTGTGGTTCATGACGTCGTCACCTCCCTGGTCGCGCCCCTCACCGGGGCGGCGGCGCGCCCTTGAACTGGACGGGGATGCGCCCCATCGGCTCCTCCTTGCGCAGCGGATGACCGACCCAGTCGTCGGGCATCAGGATGCGGGTCAGATCGGGGTGGCCGTCGAAGGTGACGCCCATGAGGTCGTAGGCCTCGCGCTCCATGGCCTCCACCCCGGGGTAGAGGTCGTAGAGCGACGCCACCCGCGGGTCGGCGTCGGGAAGCTGGACCCGGACGCGGACCCGTTCACGCCGCGACAGCGACAGCAGGTTGACCACGACCTCGTAGCGACCGGGCGCCACGCCGACGGGGAGGGGACGCTCCTGGGCGACGCCGCGGAAGTCGACGGCGCAGAGGTCCGAGCAGGTCTCGAATCCCTCCGCCTTGAAAGCGGCCACGACCTTGGCGTACTGCTCGCGGCTGGGGTGGACGACGACCTGCCCCCGCGACCGGGAGACGGGCGCGCCGTGGCGCAGCTCGGGAGGGGTGGCCGCTGCGTCGCTGTCGGAGGAGGCGGTGGTGGTTGCGGTGGTGGTTGCGGTGGAGTCGGTCATGGTGGTGGGGCCGGCGGAGCTCGATCGTCGCAGGATTTCAGCCGGTCAGCGGGGGGTACCGATGGCCACGGTGGCCGGGGGAGCGTCGAGCAGCACGCCGGCACCGGCACCGGTGGCAGACCGCCGCTGGGCGATCTCGCCGGTCTCGATGAGGTGGTGCAGCGTCAGGATGGCGTGCAGCAGCGTCTCGGGCCCGGGCGGGCAGCCAGGGGCGTAGACGTCGACCGGAACGATCTGATCCACACCCTGGACGATGGCGTAGTTGTTGAACATGCCACCGGAGCTGGCGCATACGCCCATGGAGATGACCCACTTGGGCTCCATCATCTGGTCGTAGACCTGACGCAGCACAGGGGCCATCTTCTGGCTGACCCGGCCGGCGACGATCATCAGGTCGGCTTGACGGGGCGAGCCGCGGAACACCTCCATGCCGAACCGGGAGAGGTCGAAGCGCGAAGCGCCCGTGGCCATCATCTCGATGGCGCAGCACGCCAGACCGAACGAAGCGGGCCAGGTGCTGTTCTTGCGGCTCCACTTCACCAGGTTCTCGAGCGAGCCGGTGAGGAAGTTGTGCTGCAGGCCTTCGAGGTGCAGTGCCATGGTGTCCAGTATCGCCGGTGTCAGGCGGCTTCCCCGCCGGAGGCGGCGGGCTGGGCGGCGGCGGGCTGGACAGGGGCGGCGGGCTTGGGCACCCGCCTGATGGTCGTGGCGGACGTCCGCAGCTCGGAGATCCCTCGTTCGAGCTTCCGCATGGCCGACTGGGGTGCCCAGTCGAGCGCACCGTTGCTGATGAGGTACACGAGCGACACGAGCACCGCCACCGAGAACAGCACCATCTCGACGAGGGCGAAGGTGCCCATGCGGTTGAACAGCACGGCCCAGGGGTAGAGGAAGATGATCTCGATGTCGAAGATGATGAAGATCATCGCCACCAGGTAGAACTTCACCGGGAAGCGCTCCGCCGGCTCGTTCTCGGGCACGATCCCGCACTCGTAGGGAGCCAGCTTGGCCGATGTCTCGCGGCGCTTGGGCCCGAGCACGGTCGAGGCCACGATCGAGCCGAAGACGAAGACGAACGCCAGGACGAACAGGACCAGGATCGGGAGGTAGTCGCCCATGGCGCCGCCCTCAGCGCTTCTTGCCGGCCGCCGGCAGCGACTTCATCTCTGCCATGACCTGCTTGTCACGGGCGTGCAGCACCATGCAGAGGATGAGCAGGAGCACACCGGAGGACAGGAACAGCACGAAGCCGGGGAGCCGCTTCGACCCGAGGTCGCGGACGAGCAGGACGGAGACGACCGGCTTCTCCTTGTCGATCTTGGGGGTGCCGTCGGCGTTGCGGACGATCTCCTTGAGGGTCTGGCCGTTCCTGACGACCTCCTCCTTGACGACCGGCTGCACCTGGATCACGAAGTGGTTCGGGGTGTGCTTGACGGCGAAGAGATCGGCGAAGCCGGCGAGTCCCTTGCGGAAGAAGTTCTTGTCCGACTTGGGAGTCGTGTAGAAGCGCGGGAACTTCTGGCCGCCTCGCTGCCAGGCGCCGACGTTGGTGTAGTCCGACGAACCCGAGAAGAGCTTGATGCCGGCGGCACCCAGGTGGTTGTCCGTCACGGACTGGGCGTCGCCTCGCTGCGGGTCACCCTCCTTCTTGGCGACCCACTTGGTCGCCTTGCCGTCGGCCAGGTCGTGCACCGGGGAGTAGATGGAGTTGGCCAGGTTGGCCTGACCGGTGATCGTCTCCTCGACGTGCCACACGTTGAAGCGACCCTGGAGCCCGATCGCGTACATCATCCACACGATCGACATCAGGAACATCCAGCCGGTGAGGCCGGCGGCGGCGACCAGGAACCCCAGGCGGTTGCCCATGTTCGTGGCCAGGATCAGATACGTGCCCCCGCAGAGGATCACGAACATGATCAGCGGGAACAGGATGCCGCGGACGGTGGGGTTCCACCGGAATGCGGCGAGGACGAGCTCGGTGGTGGCGAGCATCAGTTCTGGGCTCCATCCTGGTTGGCGGCCGAAGTTGGTGTCGTCGCTCCGAGTCCACGCTCGTACTCGACGATCTTGGTGATCATGTCGTCGGTCAGCCAGTTGGCGAAGTACGGCATGCCGCCGCCGTCCCAGCCGTTCACGCCGCCGGTGCCGTAACCCTTGCCGTCGGGCACGCCGTTCTTGATGTACTCGTGCTGGTCGGTGGCCTTGGGGAACTGGCGGATCAGGGACGTCTTGTCGAGGGCCGGGCCGTACCAACCGGTGCCGGCGCCCCGGGGCTGGCCGTAGGACCAGCCCGGAGTGTGGCAACGGGCGCAGTGCTGCTCGAAGAGGATCTGACCGTCGCCCTTGGCGGTGTCGGCCTTGGCCCTGGCCAGCGCCGCCGGCCCGTCGGCCAGGGCCTGCTCGGCGGCCTTCAGCGCCTTCTCGGCACTGGCTACGGCAGCGGCGTCGCCCCCGGAGCGGGCCTTCTCCAGATCGGCCTTGGCCTGGTCGACCGCCTTCTGGCCCTCGGCGTCGACGAACTTCTGGGCCCGCTCGACGGCCGCCTTGGCGTCGGTCTTGTACTTGGCCAGCTCGGCCTCGCTCTTGGCCCGGCGGGCCTCACCGGCCACCAGGAAAGCGGCCTGGTAGGCGTCGTCGGCCTTGTTGCCGTTCGATTCCCAGGCGGCCTGGTAGGCGGCACGGGCCTCGTCGTTGCCCTGGAGGGCGAGGTGCATGAGGTAGTGGATGACGTCGTCGACCTGCTGGTCGGTGCCGGGTCCACCGCCGCTCACGTGCCAGGCCGGCATGGGCTTGTTGGAGCCACGTCCGAAGTACAGCACCCGCTTGAGCTGCTCCTTGCGGTACTTCAGTGCGATCTGGTTCACGGCCGGGGCCGTCCACTGAACGGCGAGCACCACCGGCTTGCCGTCGGCGTCGGTCTTCGGACTGCCGTCCTCGTTGTACTGCTGGGCGAACCATGGTGCGACACCCCCGACACCGGCGGCGCCGTGGCAGTTCACACAGGCGAAGCCGCTCGCCCCGTACTGACGCTCGCCCCGCTTCACGGATCGCTTGTCGAAGCCGCGGATGGCCCCTTCCATGCGGCCCGGCTCCCCGAGCCAGTAGATGGGCAGGGCGAGGGCGGTGGCACACATGCCCACCAGGGCGACCGTGAGGAACCGGTCGAGCCGGGGACCCTCGAAGGTCTCGTCGTCGGGCGGCGCCTTGCGGTTCGGCGCCTGGAGGATCCCGCGCACGTTGTCACGCGGCTTCACCCGGTTGACGAGGATCATGTAGCCGATCAGCCCGACGATGGCCAGGATGATGATGACGTAACCGATCGCCTTCTGCGGGGTTGCATCGACAGCGAGGATGGACACGTGAGCGGGCTCCTTGGCGAGGTCCTCATCCTGTCAGACAGGGGCCTCGCCGGTTCGAAGGTGGTGGCGTTCTCGGGGTTCGGGGATCAGGTCGGGGGAGCGGTCGGCCCCGGTGTCAGGTCAGGTTTCGGCGATCCGGAAGGGTCAGTGACTGCCGCCGGCGCCCACGCAGTGGGGGCCTTCGGCCTGCTGGCCGGTCGTGTCGGTTCCGAGGGCGGGACCAGCGATGACCGAAGCGGTATCCACGGTGACGACGCCGTTCGGATCCACCGAGACGGCGAAGTGGTCCATTCCTCGGGGAGCAGGGCCACCCCGCCGTTCACCGACACGGTTGTACTGCGATCCGTGGCAGGGGCACTCGAACCACTGGGAGTTTCCGCACCACGGCACCTTGCAGCCCAGATGGGGACACTTCTGATAGAGGGCGATGTATCCGCTCTTCATGCCGTTGACAACGACACCGCTGTAGACGGTTTCGGCCTTGACCAGTGCGTCCTTCGGGTACTCGACGATGTAGGAGCGGGCCTCGGCGACATAGAAGGGCTCGCGCTTGGATTCGATGGCGTTGGAGATGTCGTTGGCCACTCCGGCCTTCACCTTGCCGCCGAAGCCGCCGCCGAGCGACGGCCACAGGAAGGCCAGGACCGAACCGCCGAAGCCGCCGATGCCGGCGGTGAACATGGCGATGGTCGAGCGGTTCATGAACTGCCGACGGGTCTGGCCGAGCTGCTCGGGGTCCATGGCGGGACGCACCGTGGCGGGGACCTTGGCGCCGACGGGCTGCAGGTCGGTTCCCCGGGCGATCCGCTCGACGTCGGTCGAGGTGATCGGGGCCGGGAGGAAGTCACCGGCGGCGGCCGCCGCCTTCTTCGCCTCGCGGCGGGCGGCACGATCGCGACGGGTCGTCTCGCGGGCCAGCAGGCCGGTGGCGGCGTTGCGGTCCGACCGGGCGAGGGTGACCACGACGAAGACACCGCCGAGGACAGCGATGGCCACGATGGCCAGGGCGAGGATGGCTCCGGAGCTCATGGTTCTCTTTCTCTACGGGGGGCTGCTCCGAGCTCAGAGCTCGAAGAAGATGCCCGCCTTCCAGGGCATGATGAAGTTGAAGCCGGGGCCTCGGAAGAACGATCCGATGATCACCAGCACGGCCCAGAACATCATGAACATGGTGAACAGGCTGATGGCGAACTTGCGGTCCTCGGGGCGGTTCGAGGGGTTCTTGTCCGTGTAGGGCGCCAGCATGAGGCAGAAGAGGCCCATGCCCGGGATGGTCACGCCGGCCACCATCGGGTGGAACATCGTGAGCAGCTCCTGGAGGCCGAGGAAGTACCACGGGGCCTTGGAGGGGTTGGGCGTCTGGTTGTAGTTGGCCAGCGCCAGCAGCGGGGCATTCACGAAGGCCGACAGGACCGTGAGCAGCAGGAGGCACAGCAGCGACGCCGCGAACTCACCGATGAGCAGGTGGGGCCAGGTCGAGACCTTGTCGGTGGGGACGGCCTTGACATCCTGGATGGACCCGGCCTTGACGACGGTCAGGAGCCGCTGGTTGTGCCCGGACGGGCCGACGAGGCCGGCACCACCGGGCGCCTGGAGCGCCGAGGCGGCGGCCGCTGCACCACCCGGTTTGTCGAGCACGGCGACACCACCGCCGGCCGCCTCGCCCCCACCGGAGGCTCCGCCGCCGGACTTGGCGGCCTTGGCCGCCGCGCTGCGGGCGAGCAGGTGGGCCGGGATCTTGCCCGTCTGCTCCGCCTCGGCGTAGGAGGCGGCGGCTTCGGCGTCGGCCGCGCCAGCATCGGCGGCACCAGCGGAGCCGCCGGATGGCGCGCCGGATCCGCCGGCGGCCGCCGCCTTCTTGGCCTCGGCCTTGGCCTTGGCTTCGGCGGCTCGCTTCAGCAGGTGCTCGGGGACATCAGCCATCGGTGGTGGTCCTTCGGTGCGGAGGGCGGGTCGGGGCTCGGATGATGGGTGTGGGGCCGTACGTCGGGCCGGGAGTCGGGTGGTGCGGGATGCCGGGCCGCTCAGAGCGGGCCGGAGATCCCGCCGTCCTTGCGGACCCGCCAGAAGTGGATGGCCATGAAGATCACGATGATGAACGGGAAGAACAGGACGTGGAGGACGTACCACCGCACGAGGGTGTTGCCCGAGATCTCGACCCCGGCGAGCAGCACGAAGCGGCTCTGGCGGCCGAAGACCGGTGTGTAGCCGATCATGTTCGTCCCCACCGTCACGGCCCACAGCGCCAGCTGGTCCCACGGGAGCAGGTAGCCGGTGAAGGAGAGCAGGAGCGTCAGCGTCAGCAGGATGACGCCGATGACCCAGTTGAACTCCCGGGGCGCCTTGTAGGCCCCGTGGTAGAAGACGCGGGCCATGTGGAGGAACACGGAGAGCACCATCAGGTGCGCTCCCCATCGATGCATGTTGCGGACCAGCAGACCGAAGGTCACGTTGGTGTGCAGCGCCTGGATGTCGGTGTAGGCGAGGGCTTCCGTCGGCCGGTAGAAGAACATCAGGAAGATGCCCGTGATCGTCAGCACGATGAAGAGGAAGAAGCTGAGCCCGCCGAGGCAGAGCGTGTAGCTGACCTTGACCGCGTGCCGCTTCACCTTCACCGGGTGCAGGTGGTACAGCAGCGAGTTCATGATCACGTACGACCGGTTCCTCGGGCTGTCGGAGTAGCCCTTCCGGAAGATGGAACCGGGGCGGAAGATCGAGTTCCAGGCTTGCGAGCCCTGGACCTTCTCCACCGTCTCGGCCAGCTTCTGGGCCGGCGTCGGTTTCATGGGTGTTGCCATGCCTGTGGTGCTCCTTCTCAGAACCGCATGCCGTAGCCGTAGCCGTGGTTGCTGTCGCGCTGGTGGGGGTCGCCGTCAC
>JBIKWW010000048.1:0-12757 GCA_044356125.1 Acidimicrobiia bacterium | reverse complement strand
AGAACTGCTCCCGCTCCAGCCCGACGATCTCGTCCGGATGCGGCGCAAGTACGACAAGCGGCGCAAGGTCGAGCGCTAGTCCTTCGGCGGGGTCGCAGCGGTGCGCCCGCCGCAGCTAGCGGCCGGGGTGCTGCGCCGTGCGCAGGGCGTCGCCCACCAGGACCTTCGCCAGGTGACGCCGGTAGGCCGCCGTCGCCCGGAGATCGGTCGGGGGCTCGGTGCCCTGGTCGGCCACCGCGGCGGCGTCGTCGATCGAGGCTCCGACGGCCAGGGCCGCCTCCGTCGCCGATGCCCGCACGACCCGGTCGGCCATCGAGGCCAGCGCCACCCGCTCCCCGCACACGGCGGTGGCCACCATGGCCCAGTCCTGGGCGCGGATGGTGAACTTGCGGTAGTCCCAGCCCCGGTTCTCGGCACTGGGCACGTGGATCTCGGTCAGCACCTCGTCGGGGCCGAGCACGCTCGTCCAGAAGCCGACGAACAGCTCGTCGACGGCGATGGTCCGCCGCGACCCACCGTGACCGGTGGCGACCACCGAGGCGCCGAGCGCCATGAGCGCGCAGGAGACGTCGCTGGCCGGATCGGCGTGGGCGACGCCGCCCCCGATCGTCCCCCGGTTGCGCACCTGCGGGTCACCGACCAGGCCTGCGGCCCGGGCCAGCACGGGGGCGTGGCGGCCCACCAGGGCCGAGGCGGCGACGTCGCGGTAGGTCGTCATGGCCCCGATGACCAGCGTGTCGGCGTCCATCCGGACGCCCTGCAGCCCGGCGACCCCACCGAGGTCGACCAGCACCGTCGGTGCCGCCAGGCGCAGCTTCATGAGGGGGAGCAGCGACTGGCCGCCGGCCACGACCTTGGCCTCGTCGCCGTGCTGGCGCAGCAGGTCGCAGGCGTCGCCCACCGACGAGGCCCGGACGTAGCGGAAGGCGGCGGGGATCATGCCGCACCCCCGGGGCCGGTGGCCGGAGCCGGATGCTCGGCGGCCCACTGCACCGACTCCACGATCATCTGGTAGCCGGTGCAGCGGCAGATGTTGCCCTCCAGGCCGTGGCGGATGTCCTCGGCCGTCGGGTTCGGGGTCTCGGCCAGCAGCGCCGTGGCCGCCACCACCATGCCCGGGGTGCAGTAGCCGCACTGCAGGCCGTGGCACTGGCGGAAGCCCTCCTGCACGGCGCTGCGCCCCTCGTAGGGGCCCGAGAGGCCCTCGACGGTCGTCACCGACCGGCCGTCGGCCTGCACGGCCAGCACGGTGCAGCTCTTGACGGCGGCGCCGTCGAGCAGGACGGTGCAGGCCCCGCAGTTCGAGGTGTCGCACCCCACGTGGGTGCCGGTGAGGCGCAGGTGCTCGCGCAGCAGGTGCACGAGCAGGGTGCGGTCCTCGACGAGGGCCCGGGCGGGTCGGCCGTTCACGGTCAGCGAGACCGCCGTCGCCCAGGTCTGCTCGGTGGACGGGTTCATCGGGTGCCTCCCCCGGTCGTGGGGACGGCCTGCCCCTGCATCGCCTGCCAGACCTTCTCGGGCAGCAGCGGCATGTCGAGATGCTCGACACCGAAGCCGCTCACGGCGTCGACCACGGCGTTGACCACGGCCGCCGGCGCGCCCACCGCACCGGACTCCCCGATCCCCTTGGCCCCCAGCGGGTTGTTGGGGCACAGGGTGGTGATCCGCCCGGCGACGTACTCGGGCAGATCGGGCGCCGAGGGCACCAGGTAGTCGACGAGGTTGGTGGTCATCGGCTGTCCCGTGTCGGGGTCGAACACGACCTCCTCGAACAGGGCCTGGGCGATGCCCTGGGCCACGCCGCCGTGGACCTGGCCCTCGGCCAGCAGCGGGTTGATGACGGTCCCGCAGTCGTCGACGAGCACCATGCGCTCGATGGCGACCCGGCCGGTGCGACGGTCGACGGCGACCACGCACCCGTAGACGCCCGACGGGTAGGAGAAGTTCGGCGACTCCTGGAAGAGCCGCTCCTCCAGGGAGCCGGCCAGGAGCTCGGGGGGCAGCCGCAGGGGCTGGAAGCTGGCCCAGGCGACGTCACCCCAGCTGACGGTCTTGCCCGGGGAGCCCCGGACCCGGAAGGCGTTGGACTCCACCTCGAGGTCCTCCTCGGCGGCTTCGAGCAGGTGGGCGGCGATGCGCTTGGCCTTGCCCAGCACCCGCTGGCTGGCCACCTTCACGCCCGATCCGGCGGTGGGCACGCCACGGCTGCCCATGGTGCCGATGCCCTGCAGGACGGTCTCGGTGTCGCCGTGCACCACGGTGATGCGGTCGAAGGGGATGCCGAGCTCGTCGGAGGCGATCTGGGCGAACGTCGTCTGGTGGCCCTGACCGTGGGGGGAGGACCCGACGAAGACGATGGCCGACCCGTCGGGCTGGATGCGCACCTGCGTGGACTCCCACGAGGCGAGGTGGCCGAAGCCCTCGAGCGACCCGTTGGGGCCGAAGCCGGCGATCTCCAGCCACGCCGACAGCCCGACGCCGAGCAGTGGCGCCGACGGGTCGGTCCGGGTCGCCTGCTGGCGGGCCCGGACGGCGTCGTAGTCGAGCAGTCGCAGGCATTCGGCGAGCGCTCCGGCGAAGTCCCCGGAGTCGTACACGACGGCGTCGTTGTGGGTCTTGTAGGGGAAGTCGCGCGGCGCGATGAAGTTGCGGCGCCGCACCTCGGCCGGATCGAGGCCCGTGCGGCGGGCGACGACGTCGACGATCCGCTCGACGGTGTAGGCCGCCTCCGGTCGCCCGGCGCCCCGGTAGGCGGCGATCGGGGTGGTGTTCGTGACGACCGTGCGGAACCCCGTCACGACCTTGGGGATGCGGTAGCAGCCCGCCGCCATCCACGAGGTCAGCACGGGGAGGCCGACACCGGTCGGGTCCGGGTAGGCGCCGAGGTCCTGGCTGATGACGAGGCGCAGCACCTCGATCCGGCCGTCCCGGGTGAAGCCCACGTCGACGTCGTGGACCTGGCCGCGGCCGTGGGTCATCTGCAGCATCGACTCGGTGCGGCTCTGGGCGAACTTCACCGGTCGGCCCGTCCAGCGCGACAGCAGCGGGGCGATGAACAGCTCGGGGTACCAGACGATCTTGGCGCCGAAGCCGCCGCCGACGTCGGGAGCGATCACCCGGCACGTGTTCTGGGGGATGTCGAGCCACGTGGCCAGGTAGTTGCGCAGATGGTGCGGGGCCTGGAAGGTGGCCCACACGGTGAGTCCCGAGGGGCCCCAGTCGGCCAGCACGGCCATGGGTTCGATGGGCACGGCCGCGCACCGCTGGTTGACGATGCGCAGGTGGGCGCGGCCGTCGGCCCGCTCCAGCTCGCGCTCACCGTCGTCGATCATCGGGACCGACGTGATGGTGTTCGAGCGGTGGTGGGGGAACAGCAGCGGCGCGCCGGGGGCGACGGCGGCGTCGATCCCCACGGCGGCGGGCAGGACCTCGTAGTCGACGACCACGGCGGCCACGGCGTCGGCCGCTGCGTAGCGGTCCTCGGCGACGACGACGGCGACGGGTTCGCCGACGAAGCGGACGGTGTCGACGGCCATGGCCGGCCGCTCCAGCTCGGGCAGGCCGCCGGGCAGGTCCGGGTGGTCGGCCAGGTCGGCCGCCGTCCACACCCCGAGCACGCCGGGTCGGGCGAGCGCGGCGCGCACGTCGATGGCCTCGATGCGGGCGTGCGCATGGGGGGAGGTGACGAACATGGCGAAGGCGGTGCCGACGGGGGCGAGGTCGTCGACGAAGGTCCCCTTGCCGGCCAGCAGCTTGGGGTCCTCCTTGCGCAGCACGCGGGCTCCGACGAGGCTCATGGGTGCTCCTGTCCGGTGGTCCGGGTGCTCGGGGTTCGGGTGCTCGGGGTTCGGGTGCTCATGGCTTGAGGTGGTGCCCTTCGTTGTCCTCGGGATCGAACCACCACTGCTCGGCGTTGGCCCGTGACTGGTCGGTGCGGGGCGTGCCCCAGCGCATGATGCGCCCGAGCAGGTACTCGGGGCCGCTCTCCTCACGACGCCACCAGCGCCGCTCGCCGCCGTGGACCTTGCGGCGGTAGGAGGAGAAGCCGACGGCGACGATGAGGGCCACCCCGAAGAACAGGCTCTCCACCCACGTCTGGGCCACCCCGGCCAGCTGCAGGCCCTTGACCCCGCTCTGGAGCACGAACACGGCCAGCACCGTGCCCCAGACGTTGAAGCGCCGCTTGAACTGGGTGGCGCCGAGGAACGCGGCGGCGAAGGCGGGCAGCAGGTAGGGGGCCCCGGACTGGGCCTGGGTGGACCCGAACTGCGAGGCCAGCAGGACCCCTCCGATGGCCGATGCTGCGGCCGAGGTCATGAGGGCCCCGAAGGTGAAGCGGTCCACCTGGACCCCGGCCAGCCGGGCCGCCTCACGCCCGCCGCCGGTGGCGAACAGGTAGCGGCCGAGCGCGGTGTGCTCGAGCACGAACCACCCCAGTCCGGCGAGCAGGAAGGCGTAGAGCACGGTCTTGTTCACCCCCCAGGCGAGCTCCCGGGAGAGGCCCTTGAAGGAGTCGGGGAAGCCCAGGATGGACTTGTTGCGTGACAGCCACACGGCGAACGCGGTGAACACCGAGCTGGTGCCGAGCGTGGCGATGAACGAGTCGATCCTGACCTTCACGACGAGGAAGCCGTTCACCGCCCCGATGAGCAGCCCCGACAGGAGCGCCATCACGATGGCGACGGGGATCGGCCACCGCTGGGTGACGAGGCCCCAGCTCACCACGATCGCCGACGTGGACATGGTGGCGGCGATCGAGAGGTCGAACACCCCGGCGGCCAGCGGCACGAGCAGACCCAGGGCGACGACCATCAGGATGGCCTGCTGGTTGAGCACGGAGCGGTGGGTGAGCCATGTCATCCACGTGTCGGGTACCCACAGCAGGAACACCGCCCAGCAGAGGGCGTAGAGGTAGATCACGCCGATGTTGCGGGGGTGCAGCTGGTGCCACTTGAACGGGGAGCGGCGGGTCTCGAACCGGCTGTCGATGCGCTCGGTGGGCTCGGTGTGGCGCATGGTCATGACGGGGCGCCGGGTGAGCCAGTGCTTGTCGAGGGCGGGACGGGCGATGACGTCGCCGGTGGCGGGGTCGACCTCGACGGTGCGGGCCGACGGGCGGCCCCGGGTGGCGAGCTGCACCCGACGGGCGCGGAGCCACGTCCGCGTCTCGCGCACGAACTTCGGTGTCCGGTTCCCCGGCTGAGTGGTGCTCATCGCTCCCGTTTCCCGTCGGTTCTGTTCGCCGTGCGCCACCGGGTCAGTGCCCGTCGCGCCCAGGCGGTGACACGGCCGGCCCGGGTGGGCAGGGCCGTCACCGCTTCGTCACCATCCGAGCCGGTCGCCCCGGCGGGGGCCGCGGCGACGGGCGGCGGCAGGTCGGCGTCGGTCCGGATGACCCGTGGCCCGGCGCGGCGCCGCTTCACGCGGACGGCCTTGCGGTTGGAGGTCGACCCGAGGGTCTCGGCCACGATGCGCTCCTCGGTGATGTCGTCGCCGACCAGCTCGGCGGCCAGCATGCCGCCGCGCAGCACCAGCACCCGGTCGCAGTGCTCGACGAGCTCCTCGGCGTCACTGGAGGCCATCAGCACGGCCATGCCGTCGGCCGCGGCTTCGTGGACGGTCGCGTAGATCCCCGCCTTGGCCCCGATGTCGACGCCCTGGGTGGGCTCGTCGAGGAGCAGGACCTTCGGTTCGGTGCGCAGCCAACGGGCGAGGACGGCCTTCTGCTGGTTGCCGCCGGAGAACTTCTCCATGCGCCGTCCGATGATCGGCGGCTGCACGTCGAGGCGTCGGATCCAGAACCGGACCTCCTGGCGCGTGGCGCGGTGCAGGAGCCGGCCACGGCGCTGCAGCGGCCCGAGGCGGGGCAGCGGCACGTGCTCGACGAGGCGGTCGTTGGGCACCAGGCCGAGGCTCTTGCGGTCGGCGGGCACGAACGCCATCCCGGCCCGGATCGCGTCGCGGGGCGAGGCGAAGACCTTGCGCTTGTCGACGAGGACCTTGCCGGCGAAGCGGGGCGTGGCGCCGTACAGGCAGCCGGCGAGCTCGTCACGGCCCGAGCCGACCAGCCCGGCGACCCCGAGCACCTCGCCCCGGTGGATCGTGAGGGTGAGGCCCCGCAGGGTGATCCCGAACAGGCCCGTCGCCTCGAGCACGGGCGGGGCGAGCGTGGAGTCGCGTCGATCCCGGGCGGCCCCGCCGACACGGCGGCCGACGATCAGCTCGACGAGGCGGTCCTGGTCGAGCTCGGCGGTCGGCACGCCGGCGGCGACGACGACGCCGTCGCGCAGCACGGTCACCCGGTCGGCCAGCTCCAGGACCTCGTCGAGGATGTGGCTCACGAAGATGACCCCGTTGCCGGCCGCGGTGACCCGGCGGACCTCGCGGAACAGGGCGTCGACCTCACGGCGGTTGAGCGAGGCGGTGGGCTCGTCGAGCACCAGGACCCCCCGCTCGTCGGGGTTCCAGTCACGCAGCGCCCGCACGATGGCGACCGCCGCGCGCTCGGCCGCGGAGAGGGTGGCGACGGGGCGGCGGACGTCGGGGGCGAGGCCGAAGCGCAGCAGTTCCTCCTGGGCACGGGCGGCCTCGGCCCGCCAGGCGATGCGGCCACCGGCGCTCGTCTCCCAGCCCCGGCCCAGCCCCAGGTTCTCGATGGTCGAGAGCGTCGGGACGAGGCCGAGGTCCTGGTGGACGATGCGCAGACGGCGTCGGACCTCGGCGGGCGCCGACCACAGGTCGACGGGGCGGCCGTCGAAGGCCACCCTCGACCCGTGGTCGGCTTTGACGTACCCACCGAGGAGCTTGATCAGCGTCGATTTCCCGGACCCGTTCTGGCCGACCAGCGCGTGCACCTCGCCGCCCGCGACGGACAGCGAGGCGTCACGCAGGGCGACCTGGCCGGGATAGGTCTTCGACAGCCGATCGACGAGGAGGAGCGTGGAGCTCACTTCCCCCAGAGGGCGGCGAACTTGTCCTGGAAGCCGTCGACTCCCGGCCACAGCTTGGTCGGGTCGGCGATCGAGCCCTTCTCCAGGATCTGCAGGGGAAGGCCGTTGACCAGGATGTCGGGGTGGCCCTCGACGGCGGCCGCGGCGGGCGGGGTGACCCGGCCCGGGCCACTGCCCGACAGCACGCGGGCGGCGACGTCGAGCGCCCGCCAGCCGAGCAGCTCGGAGGCCAGGCCGACCTCGGCCACCTGGTGCTTGTCGTTGGCGATGAAGCCGAAGTTCAGGGTGCCGCCGGCCTGGGAGATGGCCTTGGCCTGGTCGAGCAGACCGGCCGCCTCGATGGCCTCGGGAACGCCGAAGAGCATGCCGCCGAAGGCGTAGACGATGAAGTCGAGGTCGGGGTTGGCCTGCAGCTTGGAGACGATCTGGCCGGGCAGGTTGGTGCCGAGGTCGGTGACGGCGACCTCCATGGTGTCGACCTTGCAGTCGGGGCACGCCTTGGCGATCTCGTCCTTGAAGCCGTTCTGCACGAGCGACAGCACCGGGAACGTGGGCAGGCCGACGAACAGGACGTTCTTCTTGGCCGACTTCTGGCTCGCGTAGTCGGCCATCAGCACGCCGTAGAAGTAGTAGTCGTCACCGGTGAGCAGGTTGGCGACGATGCCCTGACCGGCCTCGTAGCTCTCGGGGATGGACCAGGCGATCACGGGGACGCCGGCCTCCTCGAGGGTCTTCAGCTGCGGGGCGAACCACTCGCGGGGGTTGCCGGAGGTCAGCACGACGTCGGGCTTGGCGGCGATGGCGGCGTCGAACGCGGCGGCCACGGTGTCGGGGGTGTCCTTGTGGGTGGTGATCTCGAGCTTCCAGCCGAGCTTCTCGGCGGCGGCGGCGATGCCGACCCGGATCTCCTCACAGGCGGACACGCCGCACTGCACGTAGTACACCTTCTTGCCGGCCGGGATCTCGGCGATCTTCTCGCTGAAGGGCAGCTCGGTGACGGGCTGGCTGAAGGCGGCGACGCGGTCGGCGGCGCTGACGCCGGCGGCGGCGGCGCTGGTCTCGGGTGCGGCCGGGGTGGTCTCGGCCGGGGTGGTCTCGGCCGGGGTGGTCTCGGCGGGCGCCTCGGTGGCGGGCGTGGTCTCGACGGCTGCGGTGGTGTCGCTGCTGCTGTCGCTGTCGCTGCCGCAGGCGGCGGCGAACAGAGCCAGCGAGACGACGAGGGCCGGAGCGATTCGGCGTGTCTTCATGGGTCCCCTGGGGTGGTGAGAGCGGCCCGGTTCGGGCCGGTCGGTGGTGCTCCACGTAGTGTGGCACCTAGCGACCAGCGGCGCATCCAGCGCCGCGTCCGCCGCCAGCGATCCAGCAGCCCGCGATCCCGCACGGAGCGACCGACCATGACCGACACGAGCCAGGCGGTCTGGCTGAGAACCTGGCACGACGCCCGCGAGGCGTTCCGCGCCCGTGATCTGCGCCAGGGTCTCTACGAGGAGGCCGGCACGCTCATGCAGGGCGTGATCGTCAACCTCCACGGCGAGCCCCACAAGGCCCGTCGGCGCCTGGAGAACCGGCTGTTCCGGCGCGACACCTTCCGCTGGTACGAGACCGACGTGATCCCGCCCACCATCGACGCCATCGTCGCCCCCGCGCTGGCCGCCGGGCAGGGCGACCTGTTGCCCCTGGCCCGGCGCACGATGATGAAGCTGGCCTGCGTGATCGCCGGCGTCGACGTCGCCGATGGTGACTTCGACGACGTGTTCGTCCTCATGAACCGCCTGGCCCGGGCGTCCACGTCGATCCACGCCACCGGCGGCCACGACGCCCTCCGGGCCGACGGCCTCGACGCCCTCGCCGAGGTGGACCGCCGGTTCATCCAGCCGTCGCTGGCCCGCCGTAGCGCCCTCGTGGCCGAGCACCGCGCCGGCCGTCGGGCCGTCGAGGAGCTGCCCCGCGACGTGCTCACCACGCTGCTGCTCAACCAGGACGCCCTCGATCTCCCGCCCGACGTCGTCGTCCGCGAGGTCGCCTACTTCCCGTGGGTCGGGTCCCACTCGACCTCGAACGCCTTCGTGCACGCCATGCACCACCTCTTCCAGCGGTTCGAGATCCACCCCGGGGACCGCGAGCGGCTGCTGGCCGACGAGCTGCTCCTGCAGCGCTTCGTCCACGAGTCCCTGCGCCTGCACCCGGCCTCGCCGGAGACCCATCGCATGGCCGAGGCCCGCGTCGAGCTGAGCGGGGGACGTGTGATCGAGGCGGGCGCGCGGGTCATCGTCGACATGAACGCCGCCAACCGGGACCCTGCCGTCTGGGGGCCGACGGCCGACGAGTTCGATCCGTTCCGGGCCGTGCCCGCCGACGCCGCCCCGTGGGGCTACACCTTCGGCCACGGCGTGCACGCCTGCCTGGGCATGGAGCTGGCCGGCGGGCTCGAGCCCGACGCCGCCACGGATCCCTCCGACCATCTCTACGGCGCCATCACCACGATGGCGCGGATCCTGCTCGGCCACGGCGCCCGCCCCGACCCCGACCACCCCTACCGACTCGACACGGCGACCGTCCGGGTGGTCTTCGCCGCCTATCCGGTGCGGTTCGGGAAGAAATCCTCATCCGCCTGAAGCCGGGCTCCGGATACCGGGAACATCCACCCCCGAACCCCGGAGCAACCCCCTCATGCGCAAGACCTTCCTCGCCGTCGCCTCCGCCCTGCTGATCGGAGCCGGCGTCGCCGGAGCCACCACCAGCGCCCAGGCCCAGGACCAGAACATCGTCCAGATCGCCCAGGGCAACAAGGACCTCTCCACCCTCGTCGCCGCCGTGACCGCCGCCGAGCTGGCCGAGACGCTGTCGGGCCCCGGGCCCTTCACCGTGTTCGCCCCCACCAACGCCGCCTTCGAGAAGCTGCCCGCCGGCACCGTCGAGACCCTGCTGAAGGACCCCAAGGGTGACCTCACCAAGATCCTCACGCTGCACGTGATCTCGGGCGCCGTCGACTCCAAGGCCGCCATCGCCGCCGCCGGCACCAACGTCGAGACGCTGGGCGGGCCCGTGGCCGTCAAGCTCGACGGCGACAAGCTCATGGTCGGCGGGGCCACCGTCGTCACCACCGACATCAAGGCCTCCAACGGCGTCATCCACGTCATCGACGCCGTGATCACCGCCCCCGCCGCGGCTGCTCCCGAGTCCTCCGAGGAGGCCATGCCCACCATGGTCGACACCGGTGACGACGGCCTGGCCGCCTCCTCCGACCGTTCGCCGGCGCTGCTGCTGCTCGCCGGGGCCGCGGCGCTGGTCGTGGCCGGCTCCTCGACGGTGCTCGTCCGCTCCCGTCGTCGCTCGTGAGCACGTCGATCCGGCCCTGATCGGATCCTGAACCTGTGATGCGTCCCGCCGTCGCCGGCACCGTCCTGGCCCTGTCGACCACCGTGCTGGTGGGCTCGGTGGTGGCCTGGATGTCCGGTGTCGGCGGGACGAGTCGTTCCGACCTCGAAGGACCCCCCGCTGCGGTCCGCCCTGCGGCGTCCGTCGCCCCGGCCGCGACCGCATCGGTCACGAAGCCATCGGCCGCCCCGGTCACGAAGCCATCGGCCGCCCCGGCCACGCAGCCATCGGCCGCCCCGGCCGCCGTCGCTGCGACGACCGGCCCCGTCCCCGTCTCCGTCCCCGATGCGGTCCCCGACCCCGATGCCGACCCCGTCGTCGTCGGGCCCCTGCCCCCCGGTGCCGCCCTCCCGGAGGATCCGGCCCGGGAGCCGGGTCGTCCCGTCGACATCAGCATCCCCTCGATCGGGGTGCAGGCCCGGGTCGTGCCGGTGGGCCTGGCCCGCGACGGCACCATGGAGATCCCGCCGCCGGCCAGCACCGGATGGTTCGCACCCGGCGCCCGGGTCGGCAGCGCCCGGGGGTCGGCCGTGATCGCCGGCCACGTGGACTCCCGAGGCCGGGCCGGGGCCTTCATCAGCCTGCGGTCGCTCGCCCTCGGTGCCGAGATCGTCGTCACCGACGACGAGGGACAGGCCCACCGCTTCCAGGTGACCGAGCGCTTCCAGGTGGCCAAGACCAGCCTGCCCATCCCCGAGCTGTTCCGTCGGGACGGCTCGCCGACGCTGACCCTCATCACCTGCGGGGGCGAGTTCCGCCGCAAGGCCCGCAGCTACACCGACAACATCGTCATCCGGGCCGTACCCGCCAGCCCGGGCGGGGCTCAGGCGGGCGCGGCTCAGGTGGGCGCGGCCGGCGTCGGCGCGTCGGCGGTGACGCCCAGCTCGTAGAGCCCGGCGACCGTGGCCTCGTCGAGGCCCGCTTCGGCCAGCACGGCCCGGTTGTGCTGGGCGAACAGCGGGGCCGGGCGCCGCAGCGAGGCCGGGGTCCGTCCGAAGCGCCACGGCCACGTCGGCGTCGGGTAGGCCCCCACCACGGGGAAGAGCATGGGCTCGAACACCCGGCGCTCGAAGATGTGCGGGTCGGCCTGGACCTGCCAGTTGGCCAGCACCGGCGCCGCCGGGACACGGCGGTGCTGCAGCGCCTCGGCCACCTCGTACTGCTCCAGCCCCGCCGTCCAGGCCGAGATGGCGGCGTCGAGCTCGTCGTGGCGGGCCCGTCGCCCCTCCAGCGTCTGCAGGCCGGGGTCGTCGGCCAGGTCGGGACGGCCGATGAGGTCGGCCACCGCCCGCCACTCCCCGGTCGAGCGGACGGTGAGCGCCACCCAGTTGTCGGTGCCGATGCACCGGTACACCCCCTGGGGGGCCACCTCGGGATCCCGGTTGGCCATCGGCGGGCGGGGGGCACCGTCGCGCTGGAGCTGCATGATCGCCTCGGCGCAGAAGGTCACGCCCGCCTCGTTGAGCGAGATGTCGATCCACTGGCCCTCCCCGGTGCGGTCCCGGTGGCGCAGTGCGGCCATGGCGGCGATGGCGCCGTAGTTGCCCGAGACCGGATCGGCGTAGAAGAGCGTGGTGCGCGAGAGCTGGCCGTCGGGGTAGCCGGTGATGGAGGTCAGCGAGCTCGTCGTCTCGATGTTGGCGCCGTAGGCGACCCAGTCCCGGTGCGGACCGGTGGCGCCGTAGCCCGACATCGACACCATCACGAGTCGGGGATTGACGGCCCGCAGCTCCTCCCAGCCGAGGCCGAGGTTGGGCATCACCCGGGCGCTGTTGTTCTCGATCAGGACGTCCGCGTGGCGGACCAGCTCCAGGAACGCGGTGCGGCCCTCGGGGCGGGAGAGATCGATGCACACGCCCCGCTTGTTGCGGTTCATCTCGTTGAAGTACATCGCCCGGTGGTGGGGCTGGCGCTGGAGGTCCTGCCACGGGCCGACCCAGAACAGCGCCCGGGTGGCCGGCCGGGTGGCCCACTCCACCTTCACGCTGTCGGCCCCCAGGTCGGCCAGGAACCGGCCGGCGACGGGCCCCGCCCAGTTGGTCGTGACCTCGAGGATCCGCAGCCCCTCGAGCGGCCCGCCGGTCACCGGCTCCCGCTCCGTTCCCGGGTGCTCCGTTCCCGGGTGCTCCGTTCCCGGGCGTGCCGGCACGGTCGGGTCCCCCGGACCGGGGAGCGGGCCGCACATCCCCGGCTCGGGAGCCGGCCCCCGGCGCGCCGAGGGGGTGGCGGTGAAGCGGAACGGCTGACCGGGGTAGGCCGTGTCGCCTTCGTGCTCCCACCACTGGCGGGCCGCGAGCTGCTCGTCGGCCAGCACGCCGGGACCGTCGAGCACCGGTGTCACGGCGATCCGCAGGAGCTGCCCCAGCTCGATGATCTCGGCCACCGGCTTGTCACGGGCCCACTCGGCCACGGCAGCGAAGATCCGGGGG
>JBIKWW010000406.1:0-3671 GCA_044356125.1 Acidimicrobiia bacterium | reverse complement strand
GCGCCCGGCACTGCGGCCGCGCCCGGCACTGCGGCCGCGCCCGGCACTGCGGCCGCGCCCGGCACTGCGGCCGCGCCCGGCACTGCGGCCGCGCCCGGCACTGCGGCCGCCTCCGGCACTGCGGCCGCCTCCGGCACTGCGGCCGCCTCCGGCACTGCGGCTGGATCCGAACCGTCGCCGGGAGTGGCCCGGGGCGCCCGGACCGAGCTCGACGACGAACAGCACCTCGCCGCCCGGGAGTCGATCGTCGGGCCGAGGGTGCAGCAGCTGACCCGGGCCCTGCGGCGCATCCTGCAGGACGAGCAGAGCGAGGCCCTCGTCGCCGCCCGGTCGAGCCGGAGCCGCCCGTCCCTCGATTCGCTGGTCGGCACCGAGCAGGCGCAGCGGGCCCGCTACGGCGAGGTGCTGATGGCCGAGGTGGCCGATGTGGTGCAGGCCGTCGGGGCTTCCCCCGAACCGCTGACCGGCGAACTCGAGGCGGCGGTCGACGACCTGCTCGAGGAGCTCGTCGATCATCGCCGTCGCCGTCTGGCCGCGGCCCTCATCGGCGATGCCGGGACCGACGTCATCTCGGAGGCCGTGCGCGCCGGGGCCCGGGAGTGGTCGACCGACCGCCTCACCACCCGCGTGGTCGACGTCCTCGCCGCCGCCTACGCCATCGCCGTGTTCAGCCGCATCGAGCCGGGGTCGGCCGTGCGGTGGGTGCTCGACGACGGTTCGTCGCCCTGCTCGGACTGCGACGACGACGTGCTCGGCGACGGCTCGACGGCGGGCACGGCGTTCCCGACCGGTCATCTGCATCCGCCCGCCCACCGCGGGTGCCGGTGCCTCGTGATCGCGGTCTGAGGCCGCCGGTGGGACGCCGGAGCCGCCTGCTGCTCGGGCTCGCAGGCGCCCTCGTCGTCATGCTGGTGGTCCTGCGCGTCCTGGCCCGGATCCTCACCGATCTGTGGTGGGCGCGCAGCGTCGGCGTCGGCGGCGTGTGGACCTCGCTGTTCGCCGTCCGCTCGGTGCTGTTCCTCGCCGCGTTCGCCATCGCCGCCGGCCTGAGCTTCGCCAGCCTCACCCTGGCTGCCCGGGTGACCCGGACGGACCCGGATCCTCCGCCGCTCCCGCTGCCCATCCCGAGGGTGGCGATGTGGCGTCCGCGGACGGTCCCGCTGATCGGGTCCGTGGTGGTCGGGCTCCTGCTCGCGCCGGTGGCGACCACCTGGTGGGACCAGTGGATCAGGTTCCGTCACGGGGCCGGGTTCCCGTCGACGGAGCGGGTGCTCGGCCGCAGCATCGACTTCTACGTGTTCCAGCTCCCGCTGCTGCGGTCGGTCTCGGCGTGGATGACGGCCATGCTGGTCATGACGCTGCTCGTGACCGTCATGCACTACGAGCTGCTCGGCGGGGCACGGGTCCTCCTGGCCCCCCGCCGGGTGCCCCGGGGCGCCCGGGCCCACCTGCTCACCATCGTCGGCATGATCGCCCTGTCCCGGGCGATCGGCACGTGGTGGGACCGTTACGCGCTGGCCGTCCGCCAGAACGGGTTCGTGCGCGGCCTCGGGGCCGTGGACCGCTCCGTGCGGGCACCGGCACTGATCGTGCTGGCCGTGATCGCCGTGGCGGTCGGGGTCATCGCCTTGATCGAGGCGCGGCAGGGAGGCGTTCGGCTGACGTCCACGGCGGTGGTCGTGTGGGTCGTGGCGTCGCTCCTGGGCGACGCGCTCGTTCCCCGGCTGGTGCAGTCCTGGACGGTGAACTCCGACAAGCAGCAGCGGGAGGCGGCGTCCATCGCCGACACGATCGCCGCCACCCGGACGGCGTTCGCCGTGGATCTCGAACCGGCATCGGTGCCCGGTGGCGTGCCCGACGAGGCCGATGTGGGCGCGGCGACGGCCGTGCTCGACGGTCCCGTGGTGTGGGAACCAGGGTCGGAGATCGCCCGTACCACCGTGAACCAGCGCCAGGCACAGCTCGAGCAACTCGAGATCCCGTCGCTCGACATCGGCCTCTACGACGTCGGTGACGGTCCCGAGCCGATCCTGCTCGGGGTGCGTGAGCGGAACCCGAACTGGTTGCGCGATCAACAATGGCAGAAGCGGACGCGGGTCGTCACCCACGGGGTCGGTGTCGTGGCCCTGCGTGCCGGATCGGCCACCTCGTCGGGCGATCCCGACTTCGTGCGCTCGGGGCTGCCCGCCAGCGGGCCCCTGTCGGTGGACGAGGAGCGTGTGTACTTCGGCGAGGAGGGTGCCGCCGTCGTCGCCGGGGGTGACGACGAGGCCGACCTCACCACCCGCACGGCCCGCCGCCGTCCCTATGACGGCCGCGACGGTCTCCGACTCGAGTCGCGGCTCCGGCGGCTGATGCTGGCCATCCGCCTCGGCGACTCCAACCTCATCGCGCCCGGCTTCGACGCTCGCGGGACCCGGCTGCTGCTGCACCGTGACGTGCGACGGCGGGCGGCGGCGGTGGCGCCGTTCCTCCAGTTCGACGCCGATCCCTACCCGGTGATCGCCGACGGGCGGGTCGTGTGGGTCGTCGATGCGTACACGACGTCGTCGACGTACCCCAACGCCGAGCGCGCCGACCTCAGCCGGGCCGGTGTGCGGCGGCGTCCCTCGGGTCTGGGTGAGGCCGTCTCCTACCTGCGGAGCCCGGCGCGGGTCCTCGTCGACGCCTACGACGGGACGACCCGGGTGTACCTCACGGGTCAGAGCGACCCGATCATCCGCACCTACCGGCGGGCCTTTCCCGACCTGTTCCGCCCGGCCGACCAACTCCCCGCCGCCGTCGCCCGCCAGCTCCGCTACCCGCTCGACCAGCTCCGGATCCAGGCCCAGATCCTCGGCCGGTTCCACACGACCGACGTGGCCACGTTCTTCGAGGGGTCGCGGGCCTGGCAGATCGCCCCCGCCCCGGCCACCCAGCTCGACCAGGGGACGCCGACGACCCTCCCGGCCACGGCCGCGGCGGCGGCCGCCGGTCCGCCGAACCGCGAGCTGACCGTCCCCGGCCCGGTCGTCGTGCGCGGGGAGGACGGCGAACTGCGGCTCTCGTGGCAGATGACGCTCGTGCGGTCGGGGGGCGAGCAGCTCCGGGCGATGGTGTCGGGGACGGTGGAGGGGGGTCGGAACCGGCTGGCGGTCACCGAGGTCTCCGGTGACGTCGACGGGCCGGTGCTGGCGGCCCGCAACATGGACTCCGACCGGGTGGTGCGCCGGGAGCAGACGACGGCTGGGCAGACGGGGTCACGGGTGCTGCTCGGCTCGCTGCACGTGCTGCCCGTCGGCTCGGGGGTGCTCTACGTGCGGCCCATGTTCGTCACCAGCTCCAGCGGCACCACCCGGGCCGAGCTGGCGCTGCTCAAGCAGGTGATCGTGTCGGACCCGGCGGGCCGGGTGGTGGTCGCCCCCACCTACCGCAGTGCGCTGGACCGGTACCTGGGTGCGGGTCCGACGGCGTCACCGGGAGCCTCCCCGGGCGGTTCGGCGGGTCCTGAGCGCCGGGCGTCCGTCGGTGAGCTGCTGGCCCGGGCCGACGACGCCCTGACGGCGGCCGACCAGGCCCTGCGCCAGGGCGACCTCGGCGAGTACCAGCGCCGCATGGCCGACGTCGCCGACCTCGTCCGCCAGGCCCGCTCCCTCACCGACCAGCAGCCGACCGGCCCCACCCCCTCGACG
>JBIKWW010000405.1:0-3674 GCA_044356125.1 Acidimicrobiia bacterium | reverse complement strand
CATCCCCCCCCGGCGGGCCTGCGAGGTCGCCATCACCCGCGCCATCTCCGACGATCCCGATGTGCAGGAGGCGGTCGGCGACCTCGTCGACGTCGTGCTCCCATGACCGCCGCCGAGCTGGCCGACGTCCACCGCCCGCTCTCCCTGCTGGCCGAGGCGATCGCCGGCGAGCCGATCTCGCTCGATCCGGTCGAGACGGGCACGGTGGAGGCGTGCACGCTCACGGCCCCGCGGCGGGGCATGGTGCTCATCGAGACGGCCGACGACCGCCGGCGGGCCGCCCGGCTGCCGGTCCGCATCGACCGTTTCGACGAACACCGCCACAATCTGCGCGCCTATCGAGCGGTGCTGCTCCGCCAGGTCGGGCGGACCGAGCTGGGCACCCATGACACCAACCCCGAGATGCGTCCGGAGGGGATCGCCGCCCCGACGACGCTCGATGATCGCCTCGTGGACCCTTCGTGGGACCTCGCGCTCCTGTGGCAGGTGTACGGGGTGCTCGAGACCATCCGGGTGGGGGCCGAGCTGCGCCGCCGCTATCCGGGAGCCCGCCGTGACCTCGACCTCCTCGACCTCGACGAGCTGCGCGGCCGGCACCCGGCAGCTCCCGCCGCGCCCGTGCGCGAGCTGGTCCTCGACGCGCTCCGCCGCAACGCGTTGGGGGCGGCGGCGACGCCCGGCGCCGGGGGTCTGGTGGGCACGGCGCCCCTCCTCGGGCACCGGTTGCGTCGGCCGGGGTCCACCGCGGCGATGTCGGCCGTGCTGGCCTGGGAGCTGACCGCAGCGGTGCTGCGCACCGAGCGGCTGGCCCGGACCGAGACCGCCGAACCGGGGCCCGAGGGGCTCGACGTCATGGAGCTCGCCGAGCCCGACTTCGAGGAGCTCTCGCCGCCGTCGGCCTTCGCCATGCTCCCCGAGGACGACCTCGAGCTGGGCCCCGTCGAGGGTCTCGACGGCCTCGACCTGACCGGATTCGCCCTCACCGCCGAGCTCCTCTCGGCCCTCGACACCGCCGGTGACGCCAGCCCCCCCGTGGCCGCCGACGGCGGGGCCGAGGCCGAGTCGCTGTCGATCACGGCCGACCCCGACCGTGACGATGGCGACGATGGCGACGATGGCGACGATGGCGATGGGGCTGCGGCCGAGGAGCCCCGGCGGCGCACCCGCAACGCCCGGGCCCAGCAGCGGCCCGACCGCCTGAGCCGCACCTTTCTCTACGACGAGTGGGACTCGGTGCGCGGCACCTACCTGCGGGGATGGTGCCGGCTGCGCGAGATCCGCCTCGAAGGGACGGTCGACGGCGCCGCCTTCGCCGATGACGTGCGACGCCGTCACGCCCTGCTCGTCGCCCAGGTACGCCGCCGCCTGGCGTCGATCACGCCCAACGCCCTCGCCCGCGTCCATCGCACGCTGGAGGGCGACGAGCTCAGCACCGATGCGCTCATCGACGCCGTCGTCGAACGCCGCCGGGGCCGCTCCGGGGACGACCGGGTCTACGTCCGCCGCGACCGCGCCCAGCGCGAGGTCGCCGCCGCCTTCCTGCTCGACATGAGCCGCTCGACGGACCATCCGGTGACCGACCCGGACGCGCCGCCCCCGGCTCCGCCCCGGGCGGCGGACCCCGAAGCGAGCTGGTGGGACACCCCGGCCCCCGATCCCGGGCCACCGCCCCGGCGGGTCATCGACGTCGCCAAGGACGCGCTGGTCCTGATGTGCGACGCCCTCGAGACCCTCGGTGACCTCCACGCCGTCTACGGCTTCTCCGGTGACGGCCGGGCCAACTGCGAGTTCTTCGTGGCCAAGGACTTCGACGATCCGTCCGGGGGCGCCTCGTCGGCCCGCGTGGCGGCCATGGAACCCGTCCGCTACACCCGCATGGGTCCCGCCGTCCGCCACGCCACCCGTCGCCCCTCCCGGGTGGCCTGCCGCACCCGGGTGCTGGTGGTGGTCTCCGACGGCTACCCCCAGGACCAGGACTACGGGCCCGACCGCAACGGCCGCGACTACGGCATCGCCGACACGGCCCGGGCGCTCGAGGAGGCCGAGCGCCAGGGGGTCACGACCTTCTGCATCACCATCGACCCCACCGGCCACGACTACCTGCGTCGCATGTGCCCCGAGCAGCGCTACCTCGTCGTCGACGACGTGCACCAGCTCCCCGGCGAGCTGGAGAAGGTGTACCGGACCCTCACGGGCCGCAGCGGCGCGCCCCGGTCGCTCCGTGTCGCCTCGGCGAACACGACCTGAACCGAACCGAAACACAGCGGACGTCGACCCGACACGGCGTGGGGTCAGCATCAAGGCCCGTCGCCCGGCCGTTGGAAGCCGGCTCGTCCCGTGGAGGTCCGCATGCGCCGTCACCCATCCGTTGTACGCCCGCTGTCGGTCTTGGCCGTGCTCGTCGCCTCGGCCATGACGGCATCGGTCGCTTCGGTCGCCCCGGTCGCCGGCGCCGTCACCCGTACGACGAAGAAGAAGGCGGCGGCCAAGGCCACCACCACCCTCGCCGCCCCGACCACCAAGGCGGCCCCCGCTCCGACCACTGCCGCCCCAGCGGCGAAGAAGGACCTCGTGTTCGCCATCGTGCTGCCGTCGTCGAAGGACGACAAGGCCTTCAGCGAGTCCGGTTACTCGGGCCTCACCAACGCCGTGAAGAAGGTCGGGGGCAAGGTCGTGTTCCAGGAGAACGTCGCCGTCGCCTCGGCCCAGGAGGCGATCCGCAACCTGGCCTCCCAGAAGCCGGCCGTCGTGATGGCCCTCGGCGGCCAGTTCGCCGACGCCATCGCCGCCGTCGCCCCCTCGTTCCCCGACGTCCAGTTCATGGGCATCAACGGCACCAAGACGGGCCCGAACCTGTCGTCGTGGTCGCTGGCCGAGGGGGAGGTGGCCTACCTCGCCGGCATCATGGTCGCGGCGGAGAACCCCGGCCTCAAGAAGATCGGGCGGGTGGCCGGGATCGAGATCGCCCCCCTGAAGTTCGGGACCGCCGGCTTCATCGACGGTGCCCGCTCCGTCGATCCGAAGATCGAGTACGTGGCCACGTTCACGGGAAACATGGACGACGTCGCCAAGGCCAAGGAGGCCACCCTGGCCGCCGCCAACTCAGGGGTGAAGTTCATCTACACGGGAATGAACAACGGGCTGGTTGGCATGGAGCAGGGCGCCGACGAGGCCGGCATCCAGCTCATCAACAACACGACCAACAAGTGCAACGACCCGAAGTCGGGCGTCAACTACTTCGGTTCGGTCAACTCCTCGACGACCTTCGCCACGCAGTCGGTGGCCGAGTCACTCGCCAACGGCACCTACAAGCCCGGTGTGGCCCGGTCCAACCTCGAGTTCCCGGACGCCTTCGGTGTCGTGCTGTGCAGCGGCAAGCCCAAGGCCGAGACGGCGCGCCTGCTGGCCGAGGCCGAGAAGAAGCTGATCTCCGGCGAGATCAAGGTCGGTCTCAACCCGAAGGCCTGAGCGCCGGAGCCGACCCCGAGCGACGACCGGGATGACCATCACCGAGGACCAGCCGCTCGTCGAGCTGTGCGACATCGTCAAGACCTTTCCCGGCGTGCGGGCCAACGACGGCATCACGTTCACGGTCGGGCGGGGCGAGATCCACGGGCTGCTCGGCGAGAACGGCGCCGGGAAGTCCACGCTCATGTCGATCCTCTACGGGCTCT
>JBIKWW010000404.1:0-3677 GCA_044356125.1 Acidimicrobiia bacterium | reverse complement strand
CGAGGAGGAGGACGTACGCGCGCTGATCACCTCCACCCATGAGCGCCACGGGCGGATCGACTGCCTGTTCAACAACGCCGGCGGGCCCGGCCAGACCGGGGGGATCGAGGGGCTCGACGTCGATCGCTTCGACGCCACCTTCGCCAACAACGTCCGCTCGGTGATGCTGGGCATGAAGCACGTGGCTCCGATCATGAAGGCCCAGGGCTCGGGCTCGATCATCAACAACGCCTCGGTGGCCGGGTCACGGTCCGGTTACAGCAGCTCGGTCGTCTACGGCTCCTCGAAGGCGGCCGTGATCCAGCTCACCAAGACGGTCGCCATGGAGCTCGCCGAGTTCGGCATCCGCGTGAACTCGATCTCCCCGGGGGCGATCGCGACGGGCATCTTCGGCAAGGTGTTCGGCATGGCCGACGACGCCGCCGACGCCACGGCGGCGGCCATGCAGTCCGCCTTCGCCAAGGCCCAGCCCATCCCCCGGGCCGGGCTCCCCGCCGACATCGCCGCGGTGGCCGTGTTCCTCGCCTCGGACGACTCGTCGTTCGTGGCCGCCCACGACATCGTGGTCGACGGCGGGCTCATCGCCGGTCGGGCGTGGTCTCCGGCGCAGGCCGTGTACGCCGGGATGCGTCGCGCCTTCGGCGTGGAGGACTGACCGGCGACGGGGACGGTCCGGGGCTCAGCCCCGGGCCCGGGCGGCCTGACGGAGCGCGGCGAGCCGCTCGGCGTAGGCGGTGTCGTCGCGCCACAGGCGGGCGGCGGCGAGGCGCATGAGGGGGCGCACGACGGGCTCGGCGACGAGTGCCCGATCGAAGCCGCGGCGGTCACTGGTGGCGATCGTCGCCTCGATGACGTCGGTGGCGGGGGCTCGACCAGGTGCCGCCGACGCGACCGGCGTGGCGTGGGTCTCGACGACCGAGCCGGTGCCCTCCCCGTCGATGATGGTCATCACGATCGTGCGCGGCTCGGGGCAGTGGAAGGTGGCGCGCACCGGCACGCCGAGACGCCCGGCGATGCGGTAGGTGACATCCAGGGTGAGCACGCCGGTCTCGGCCCCGTCGTCGAGGACGGTCAGGTCGCGGAAGGCGTAGGGGTGGAAGAACGCGCCGTGCCAGGGGTCGAGGCGGTTGGCGATCACGTCGGCGGGCTCACAGGCGGCCCGCCTCGTCATGACGGCGGTCAGGCCGATCCGGGGACGGGGGGCGAGCACGGGGGCATCGGTGGGCGGACCTTCGTCGGAACCGTCGAGGCGGACCCAGGTGAGCACGCCGTCGTCATGCACGGGCAGCGTGTGCCAGCGGCCCTGTCCGGGGACCCGGGCGGCGGGGTCGGCAGGTAGCCCGAGGCCGTGCCAGGGGCAAGTGACGCAACCGTCAGGGCCGACCCGGCCGTCGGCCAGGTCGGCGCCCAGGTGGGGGCAGGCAGCGGGGCCGACGGCCAGGGGGGCGTCGGGTGCCGGACGCCAGGCGACCAGCTCGCGATCGGCCACGACGAGGCGCCGGGGGTACAGGCGGCGATGGCGCAGCCCGCCGACGAGGCCGACCGGGGTGGCGTTGCGGGTGCCGCGCTGGGGGAGCTGCAGGGCCGCCGGGCGGAACCGACGCGAGTCGCCGATGACGTACCAGCCGCCCCCGTTCAGGCTGGTCGCCGCCATGAGGGCGCGGCTGATGGCGACCGGGTTCGCCTGCCGCCAGGCCGGGCGCTCGTCGGGCTGCTCCGCCATGGACCCAGTCTGGCCCCGGTCCGGACCCGGTCCGGCCGTTGGTGTGAGACTGCGACACCATGAGCACGCCCGGAGCGCCCGGACAGCCCGACGGTCACGACGAGGCCGATCTCGCCCGCGCCGTCGAGATCCTGCGGGCCGCCGGCGCCACCGACGACGACTTCGTGCGCCTCGACCTCCACCAGCTGGCCGGCGAGCTCAGCGTGCGGCCCCAGGGACGGCGCATCTCGTGGGAGGAGCTCGTCGCCCGTTCCGGGACGGAGGAGGCCATGGCGCGGGAGCTCGTCGAGGCGTGCGGTCTCCCGGTCGGCCCCGAGCACTCCTGGTACGAGTCCGACGTCGAGATCCTGGAGGCCATGGCCGTCGCCGCTCCGGCGCTGGGCTGGACGGCGGTGCTCGGCCTCATGCGTCGCACGGGGACGGCGGTGAGCCTGCTGGCGGCGGCGTCGTCGGGGGCGTTCCGGGTGTCGTCGGCGGCGGGACCGCTCTCCGGGGCCGTTCCGGAGACCGGCCCGCTGGCCGGGGCCGTCGAGCGCATCCTGGCGCCGCAGCGGCTCGTCGCCGTCTACCTCCGGGCTCTGGAGCAGGTGCTCCGCCACCACTACCTGATGGGGTTCCGCCCGGACGTGCGGCCGGCCGGGGAGTACGGCGAGCTCCGGTCGACGGCCATCGGGTTCGTCGATCTGACGGCGTCGACCGCCCTGGGCGCCCGGAGCACGGCCGACGAGCTGGCCGCCGCCATGACCGCCTTCGAGACCGCCTGCAACCGGGCGGCCGTGCGGCACGGGGTGCGGGTGGTCAAGACGATCGGCGACGAGGTGATGCTCGCCTCCCCGGAGCCGGGGGCCGTGTGCGCCGCAGCGGTGGCGCTCGTCGCCGATCTGGTCGGCCACGAGGTGTTCGAGAACGCCCGGGGCGGCGTCGCCTTCGGCAACGTGCTGGAACAGGACGGTGACTACTTCGGGCCGGTCGTCAACACCGCCGCCCGCCTGGTGGAGGCGGCTCCGGACGGAGCCGTCATGGCCACCGCCGAGGTCGGCGACCTGCTCGTCGAACCCCTGCGGTGGGAGGAACGGGAGGCCAGGATCCATCGGGGCCTGGGGGTGCTGCGCTGGGGCGAGGTCGTCAGCTCGCCGGGTCGGTCGTCGGTGCGCTGATCAGACGCGCACGAGCAGGGCGTCACCCTGGCCGCCGCCGCCGCACAGGGCGGCCGCGCCGAGGCCTCCACCGCGCCGGCGCAGCTCGTGCAGCAGCGTCAGCACGAGGCGGTTGCCGGAGGCGCCTATGGGGTGGCCGAGGGCGATGGCCCCACCGTTGACGTTCACGGCCTCCTCGCTGACGCCGAGCAGGTCCATCGAGGCCAGGGCGACCGAGGCGAACGCCTCGTTCATCTCGAACAGGCTGACGTCGGACACGGCCAGCCCGGCCCGGGACAGGGCGGCGCGGATGGCGTTGGCCGGCTGGGGCAGCAGCGAGGTGTCGGGTCCGGCGACCATGCCGTACCCGGCCACCTCGCCGAGCGGGGTCACACCCAGCTCGGCCGCCTTGGCCCTGGACATCACCACGACGGCGGAGGCTCCGTCGGAGATCTGGGATGCGTTGCCGGCGGTGATGGCGCCATCGGCGAGGAACGCCGGCTTGAGCCCGCTCAGGGAGCTGCCCGTGGTGCCGGGGCGGACGCCCTCGTCGTGCTCCACCAGGATCGGGTCGCCCTTGCGCTGGGGGACGGGCACGGTGACGATCTCCTCGGCCAGACGGCCTTCCTTGGCGGCGGTCGCGGCCCGCTCGTGGGACTGGGCGGCGAAGGCGTCCTGGCGGGCGCGGTCGAGGCCCGCCACCCCGGAGCCGTGGCGGTCGGTGGCCAGGCCCATGGCGGCGTGGTCGAAGGCGCAGGTCAGCCCGTCGAACATCATCGAGTCGACGAGCTCACCGTTGCCGATGCGGTAGCCGGCCC
>JBIKWW010000047.1:0-12792 GCA_044356125.1 Acidimicrobiia bacterium | reverse complement strand
GGGCGGGCACGATGCCGTAGCTCGGCTTGTGGCCGGGCACGCCGCTCATGTGGGCCGGGAGGCGGATCGAGCCACCGATGTCGGAGCCGATCTCGAGCGGGGTGAAGCGGGCCGCCAGGGCCGCCGCCGAGCCACCCGAGGAGCCGCCCGGGGTCCGTTCGACGTCCCACGGGTTGTTCGTGGTCCCGAAGACCTCGTTGTAGCTCTGCATGTCGCCGGCGTAGATGGGCAGGTTGGTCTTTCCCCAGACCACGGCCCCGGCCCGGCGCAGCGCAGCGACGGGCCAGGCGTCCTCGGTCGGAACGTGGTCGGCCAGCTCGGGTGCGCCCGAGGTCGTGCGCATCCCCGCCGTCGAGAAGCTGTCCTTGACGGTGATCGGCACCCCGTGGAGCGGGCCGATCACTTCTCCCGACGCGCGGGCGCGGTCGGCGCGGTCGGCCGCGGCACGGGCGGCGGCGAGATCGCGGGTGACCACGGCGTTGAGGGGACCGTCGAGGCGGTCGACGCGGGCGACGAGGTGCTCGAGTGCCTCGCGGCTGGACACCTCGCCGCGGGCGATGGCGGCGGCGAGGCCGATGGCGGACAGCTCGTGGATGGCGGTGGCCATGGTGTCCGGCGTCCTCAGGCCTGTGCGGGGAGGACCCGGATGCGCATGCCGGCGGCCCGCACCATCGAGGGATCCTCCGGGTTGGTCAGGCCACGCGACGCGGCCCGGGCGAGCACGGCCCCGAGCCGGTCCGGGGCCACGCCCACGTCGATGCCGCCGAGGCCCTCGCCCCGTCCGTCGGACACGCCGACGAAGCGCAGCTCGGCGTTGTCGAGCGCCACGACGGGAGCGTCACCGGAGCCGGTGACGGGGCGCCCGAGGATCGCCGACCACCGGGCGGCGAGGGCGGCGGGGTCGTCGGCCTGGATCTCGGCGGCCGTCACGGCGACGAGGGTGTCGGTGCGTTTGGCCTGCCAGTCGGGTCCGGCCGGCTCCCACGGCCCGTCCATGGGCTCGCCACCGTGCTGCACGTCGATCTCGAGGAAGCTGCCGCCGGTGTCGCGGGGGTGCAGCTGCATGATGCAGTAGTGGTCGTTGTCGTGCTCGACGACCTTGCGCACGCCGAGCGCATCGACCCTCGCCTTCACCGACGGGTGGTCGTCGCACTGGAGGATGACCATGTAGCCGCCGTCGCCGCCACGGCGCTCCAGGTACCTGCCCCCGGCGGTGCCCTCGCGGATCGGGGCGACCACCTCGATGAACTGGTGCCCGGCCGGGATCACGGCGTTGTGGAGCCCGAACACGTCGACGCCGGGGTCGTTGTAGGGCGTGCCGAACGCGAACACGTCCGTCAGCGCGCTGACGACCGGTTCGAGCTCGTGGGCGACGAGGGCGATCTGGCGGAGTCTCAGCATGGGTCGGGTCCTTCCTCAGCGGCCGGTGAACCGGGGTGGGCGCTTCTCGGCGCGGGCGGCGAAGGCCTCGCGCGTGTCCTCTAGGCGGAACAGGTCCAGGTGACGCCGGGCCTCCACCTCGAGCAGGTCGGGGAAGCCCATGACGGCGGCGTCGAGGATCGTCTGCTTGATCGTGCGCAGCGCCGGGGGTGACATGGCCAGGAGCCGGGCGACGAGTGCGTCGCGCCCGGCCGGGAAGTCGGCATCGTCGTGGACGGCGGCGACGAGCCCGATGCGGTGGGCCTCGTCGGCGTCGAACTTGTCGGGCAGGAGCATGAGCTGCATCGCCTTCGACGCGCCGAGCAGCCGGGGCAGGCTCCAGGGGAGGCCCATGTCGCCGGCCACGCCGACGTCGAGGAAGGCGGTGTTGAAGCGGGCCGAGCGGGCGGCGATGCGCAGGTCGCACCCGCACGCCCAGCCGAGGGCGGCACCGGCGCAGGCCCCGTTCACGGCGGCGACGGTGATCGCCGGCATCTCGCGCAGCAGCGCCGGGATCTGGAACTCGGCCGTGGTGAGGTGCTGATCCTCGGTGCGGCCGCCGTCGGTCGCTCCCGACCCACCGGCCACCCAGTCGATGTCGGCTCCCGGACAGAACGTGGTGCCGCTGCCCGTCAGCACGAGCAGCCTGACCTCGGGGTCGTCCTTGGCGATCGTCAGCGCGCGTGCGACTTCGCGGACCATCTGGTTGGTGATGGCGTTGCGGCGCTCGGGCCGGTGCAGGGTGAGGGTGGCCACCCCTCCGGCGACGTGGTAGCGGATGGTGGGGGTGGGGTTCACAGCGGACCTCCCGTCCAGGGCAGGAACCGGGGTGGCCGCTTCTCGACGAACGAGCGGACCCCCTCGGTCGCGTCGGGATGGGCGAGGGCCTCGTCCATCTCGTCGTTGACCTCGCGCAGGGCGACGTCGATCGGCGCCGACCAGCCCCGCAGCACGAGCGTCTTCATGCGGGCCATCGAACGCGGCGAGGCCGTCTCGGCCAGCGTGCGCACGTACGAGCACGCCTCCTCGACCAGGCAGTCGTCGGGCAGCAGCCGATCGGCGAACCCGATGCGGTGGGCCTCCTCGGCGTCGATGATGCGCGACGACCACAGCAGGTCCATGGCCCGCCCCGTGCCGACGAGCCGGGGCAGCAGCCAGCTCGTGCCGTGCTCGGCGATGAGGCCCCGCTTGGAGAACGCCGTGGTGAAGCGGGCGCTGCGGGCGGCGAAGCGCAGGTCGCACATCATGGCCAGCACGAAGCCGCCCCCGGCGGCCACCCCGTTGACGGCGGCGATCACCGGCTTGGGGACCCGCAGCAGGTAGGAGAACAGCGCGGGGAGCTCGTCGGGATCGGCCGGGGCGGCGCTCGCCCGTGTCTCGCCTGCGGCGGTGCGGGTCAGGGCGTCGACGTCGAGCCCGGCGCAGAAGCCCCGTCCGTTCCCCGTGATCACGATGCCGACGACGGAGGGGTCGGCGGCGAGCGTGTCGACGGCCTCCCTGATCGCCCCGATCATCGGGTAGGTGATGGCGTTGAGCTTCTCGGGCCGGTCGAGACGCACGATCCCGACGGGGCCCTCGATGCTGGTGAGCACGTGACGGTCGGTGGCGGAGTCGGCCATGCCGCATTGTCGGGCGGCGTGCGGTCCCGGACCCAACCCGACCCGACTCGACCCCGGCCCGACTCGACCCCGGCCCGACTCGACCCCGGCCCGACCCGACCCGACCCGGACCGGACCCGACCGGACCCGACCCGGACCGGACCCGCCGTGCCCGGCTGTGCTCAGGAGCGCTTGTCGCCCTCCCAGCCGTCGGTGTGGACGAAGTCCGACACGGGGCGACGCTGCACGGGGCCGAAGGGCCGATCGGGCCAGCCGAGGGGGATCATGGCGGCGATGCGGATGTGGTCGGGGATCGACAGCACCTCGCGCACGGTCGGCTCGGCCGTCAGGTGCATGGTGGTGAAGACCGTCCCGAGACCGAGGGCCCGGGCGGCGACGATCAGGTTCTGCGCCGCCGGGTACAGCGCCGACCAGGTGAAGGTCTCCCGAGGGGCACCGGGCGGGTAGATCACGCCGCCGGCGACGAAGATGAGCACCGGTGCCCGGTGCAGGGTGGCGATGAGGTTCCCGGTGCCGTCGAGCATCAGACGGGTCGAGCGGTCGGGCCGGGGCATGGCCGCCACGCGGTCGGCCATGACGGTGGCGACGGCCTCGGCGATGCGGGCCTTCTTCGCTGCGTCGCGCACCACGACGAAGTCCCAGCCCTGGCTGTTGCCGGGGCTCGGGGCCCGGGTGGCGGCCCAGAGCACCTGCTCGACGAGCTCGGCGGGAACCGGGTCGGGCTTCAGGTGCCGCATCGCCCGGCAGGTGCCCATGGCCTCGAAGACGTCCATGGGCCGACCGTACCCGGACGCGGGGTCACGCGGCGGCGGGAACCCGGCGGGCGGTCGCGGCCATCCGTACCCGGACGCGGGGTCACGCGGCGGCGGGACCTCGGCGGGCGGTCGCGGCCATCCGTACCCGGACGCGGGGTCACGCGGCGGCGGGAACCCGGCGGGCGGTCGCGGCGGCCCCGCTCTGCCAAGCTGCGATCGTGAAGCTCCCCCGGTTCACCTACCACCGGCCGTCGGGCGTGGAGGAGGCGGTGGAGCTCCTCGCCCGTCTCGGTCCCGACGCCAAGGTGCTGGCCGGCGGCCAGTCCCTGCTCCCCGTGATGGCGATGCGCCTGGGCCAGCCCGAGCACCTCGTCGACATCGGCCGCATCCCCGAGCTGGGGTCGATCGAGGCCGGTGACGGGCTGCTGCGCATCGGTGCCGCGGTGCCGCACGCACGGGTCGAGGACTCGCCGGTGGTCGCCACCCAGGTGCCGCTCGTGGCCGCGGCCATGCCCTGGATCGGGCACCGGGCGATCCGGAACCGGGGCACCGCCGTGGGCAGCATCGCCCATGCCGACCCGGCGGCCGAGCTCCCCGCCGTCGCCCTCGCCCTCGACGCGGTGATGGTGGCCCGTTCCGTGCGCAGCACCCGCGAGATCCCGGCGGCGGCGTTCTTCCAGGGCTTCCTCACCACCGCCCTCGAGCCCGACGAGCTCCTCGTGGAGGTCCGGTTCCCTGCCGCTGCGGCCTCCCGGGCGACGCTGCTCGAGCTCAGCCGACGCCATGGTGACTACGCCATCGTCGGTGTGGCGGTCACCCTCGACCCGTCGCCGCGCATCGCCCTGCTGTCGGTGTCGTCCACGCCGGTCCGCGTCCCCGAGGCCGAGGACCGTCTGAAGGCCGCGCTCTCCGAGGAGCCCGCCGGACGGGCCGGCGCCGGGCCGCTCCTCGAGGCCGTCGCCGAGGTCGCCGCCATCGTCAGCGCCCAGATCGACCCACCGGGTGACATCCATGCCAGTGCGGCCTACCGTCGCCACCTCGCGGGGGTGCTGACCCGCCGGGCCCTGGCCCCGCTGCTCGGCCCCGCCGGCCGACGCACGGAGGAGGCGGCATGAACGTGGGGCTGACGGTCAACGGCGTGGCGCACGACGTCGTCACCGAGGAGCGCCGCACGCTGGCCGAGGTGCTGCGCGAGGACCTGCGCCTCACCGGCACGCACCTCGGCTGCGAGCACGGCGTGTGCGGGGCCTGCACCGTGCTCGTCGACGGCGCACCGGTCCGTTCCTGCCTCATGCTCGCCGTCCAGGCCGACGGCCGGTCGGTCACCACCATCGAGGGCCTCGCAGGTCCCGGCGGCGGGCTGTCGCCGCTGCAGCAGGCCTTCATGGACCATCACGGGTTCCAGTGCGCATTCTGTGCTCCCGGGTTCCTCATGACGGCCCGGGCCCTGGTGGACGCCGGCACGGTGCCGGATCGGGAGCGCCTGCGCGAGGAGCTCTCGGGGAACCTCTGCCGGTGCACCGGCTACCACTCGATCCTCGAGAGCGTGGAGGCGGCGCTCCGGGCGGCGAGACCGACCGACGGCGCCGGGGAGGTCCGGCCGTGAGGGAGGCGATCGCCGGCCGGCTGGTCGGGTCACGGGTGCCGCGCGTCGAGGACCCGCGTCTGCTCAGTGGACGGGGCCGCTACATCGACGACGTCGTGGTCCCGGGCATGCTCCACGCCGCGTTCCTGCGGTCGACCGTCGCCCACGGGCGGATCGTCCGCCTCGACGTCGACGCCGCCCGGCGGGCCCCCGGGGTGGTCGCCGTCTTCATCGGCGAGGACATCCGGGCCGTCACCAATCCGTTCGTGAACCTGGCCATGCTGCCGGGCCTGTACTCGCCGTCGTTCTGGGCGCTGGCCGTCGAGCGCGTGCGGTTCGTCGGCGACCCGGTGGCGCTCGTGGTCGCTTCCTCGCGGGCCCTGGCCGAGGACGCCCTCGCCCTGATCGACGTCGAGTACGCCGCGCTCGCCCCGGTGGCCACGATCGGCCAGGCGCTCTCGGGCGGGTCGAGCGGGCGGGAGCCGTTGTGGCCGAAGGCGGGCGGCAACGTCGTCTACGACCACACCGACACCCATGGCGACGTCGACGGTGTGTTCGCCGACGCTGCCCACGTGTTCACCGAGCGCTTCACGAGCCACCGCCAGTCCAACCAGCCGATGGAGACCCGTGGCTGCGTGGCCGAGATCGGCGACGGGGGGCTCACCTTCCACGCCGCCACCCAGTCGGCCCACTCGCTGCGCTGGATCCTCGCCATGTGCACGAGCCGCAGGCCCGCCGCCGACACGGCGAGGGCCCTGGTCGCCAACCGCGACCGGCTCAAGGCGTTCGGGCGGGGCGCCAGGGAGTTCCTGGCTGCGAACCGGGCGGAGCTGGGCCGGCAGGACAACGCCGGCCTGCGTGACCAGGTCAAGCGCGACCCCGCCACGCTGGCCCGCTTCGGGCGCACCTTCGTCAGCACGCTGGCCCAGGACCGCTCCCGGATCCCCGATGTGGTGGCCGGTGACATCGGAGGCGCGTTCGGGGTGAAGGGTCATCCGAGCCGGGAGGACGTCGCTGTGTGCGCCGCCGCCCTGCAGCTCGGTCGCTCCGTGAAGTGGATCGAGGACCGGGTCGAGCACCTGACCGTGTCGGGCATGGCGCGCGAGGAGCAGCTCACCATGAGCCTGGCCGTCAGCGCCGAGGGCGACGTCCTCGGGATGCGCTGCGACCTGGTGATGGACCAGGGCGCCTATCCGGCGGTCCCGTTCGGGGCGCCGCTGTTCACCCGGATCATGCGGGTGATGATGCCGGGTACGTACCGGATCGGCGCCTTCGAGCTCCGTTCCCGGATCGTGTCCACCAACAAGGCCCACTACGTCGCCTACCGGGGCCCGTGGGCCAACGAGACCTGGGCCCGCGAGCGGATGCTCGACGTCGTGGCGCGTCGCCTGGGCCAGTCGCCCGCCGAGATCCGCCTGCGCAACATGTGGGCCCGCGAGGAGCTCCCCCGGCCGATGGTGACGGGCCCGACGCTCGACGTCGAGATGTCGGCCCGGGACACGCTCGTGCGGGCCCTGGAGGTGGCCGACGAGCCCGGCTTCCGGCGCCGTCAGGCCGAGGCCCGGGCCGCCGGCCGCCTGCTCGGCCTCGGGATCGCCACGTTCCACGAAGCGGCGCCCGGCCCGCCGGACTTCGCCGAGGCGATGATGCCCGGCGGGGGGATGATGATGCAGGAACCGATCCGCACGGTGCTCGAGGCCGATGGCCGCGTCACCGTGCTCACCCAGCAGGTGCCCCACGGCCAGAGCCACGAGACGACCTTCGCCCAGGTCGCGGCCGACGAGCTCGGCGTGCCCATGGAGCAGGTCCGGGTGGTCTCCGGCGACACCCGCCGCACGCCGTTCGGCCTGCTCGGGACCGGCGCCAGCCGGGGCGGCCCGATGGGTGGTGGCGGGACCGTGTTCGCCGCCCGTGAGCTGCGGTCGAAGATCCTCGACGTCGCTGCCGACCGACTCGAGGCGAGCCGGGAGGACCTCGTGGTCACCGACGGGGCGATCCACGTCAACGGCGTCCCGTCGATCTCGCTGTCGTTCGCCGACGTGGCCCGCGCCGCCGGGCCCGAGCGCCTCACCGCCGAGATCGCGTACGACGGCGGCGCCGGCGGCTGGGTGCAGGCCACCCACGTGTGCGAGGTCGAGATCGACGCCGAGACGGGCGTGGTCCGCATCCCCCGCTTCGTGGTGGTGGAGGACTGCGGGGCGCTGATCAACCCGGCCGTCGTGGACGGCCAGATCCGCGGCGGTGTCGCCCAGGGCGTCGGGGCGGTGCTCTACGAGAAGGCCGACTACGACGAGCACGCCAACTTCCGATCGGCCACGTTCCTCGACTACCTCATCCCCACCTCGATGGAGATCCCCGACATCGAGATCCACCATCTCGAGACCCCCAGCGACCGTCCGGCACGCTTCCGCGGCGTGGGGGAGGGCGGCATGATCGGTGCCCCGGCGGCCATCACCAACGCCATCGAGGATGCACTGGCCCACCTCGGGGTCACCGTCACCGAGCAGCACCTGCCCCCGACCCGCATCCTCGAGCTCATGAAGGTGATCTGAATGCGTCCGCCGCTCCGCTTCGGTGTCGCCCACGACTTCCGCAACCCGCCGGGGTCGGGCGTCTCCGACACCACCGTGTACGCGGACGTGCTCGACCAGATCGTGCTGGCCGAGCAGCTCGGGTTCGACCAGGTGTGGTTCACCGAGCACCACTTCGTGGAGGACGGCTACCTCCCGGCGTGGGTCCCCGTGGCCGGGGCGGTGGCGGCCCGGACCTCCCGCCTGCGCATCTCCACCGACATCGCCCTGCTGCCGTTCCACCACCCGATCCGTCTGGCCGAGGACGTCGCCGTGCTCGACATCGTGTCGGGCGGGAGGATGGAGCTCGGCCTCGGCATGGGCTACGCGCCGCACGAGTTCGCCGCCTTCGGGGTGGAGCTGCGCCACCGGGTGTCGCTGATGGAGGAGGGCATCGAGGTCCTCCGGGCGGCATGGTCGGGCGAGCCCTTCACCTTCCACGGCAAACGGTGGCGATTCGACGACGTGCGCGTGACGCCCCGCCCGGTGCAGCCCGGCGGCCCGCCGCTGTGGCTCGCCGCCATGACGGCCGCCGGGGCCCGGCGCGCCGCTCGCTTCGACTGCCACTTCCTCCCCCAGGGGGAGCGCGGCGAGACCCTCGACGTGTGGCGCGACGAGCTGGCCGCCGCCGGACGCGACCCCTCGACACGCCGGGTGGGGATCATCCGCTCCTGGCTCGTCACCGACGACCCGGAGCGGGACTGGCGCCCGATCCGCGACGCCGAGCGCTACCGCATGTCGACCTACCGGCGGTTCTTCGAGGAGGCGCAGGTGAGCTTCGGCCTCGGGGGGCCGGGGGCGATCCCCCAGAGCTGGATCGTCGGCGACGAGGACCACGTCGAGCGGGAGCTGCGGGCCTTCATCGACGCCTACGGCATCACCGACGTGGTCACCTGGGGGATCCCCCCTGGCCTCGACGGATCCCGGCTGCGGGAGAGCCTGGAGCGTTTCGCCACCGGCGTGATGCCCCGGCTGCGTGCCGGTTGAGCACTGGTTGAGCACGAGTTGAGCAACTGGTCGGGCGCCGGTTGAGCACTGGTCGGGTGCCGGTTGCGCACTGGTCGGGCGCCGGTCGGCGCGGCCGGACCCGTAGGATTCGACCACATGGACGCTGAATTGTCTGACAAGGGTCAGTTTGCTGCGATCGAGGAGATCCAGCGACGGGTCCTGTGGCTGGCCGTGCGCATGGTCGACCACGCCAACCACGGGCGTCCCGACGCCGGCGGCATCAAGGTCGGCGGGCACCAGGCGTCCAGCGCGTCGATGGTGTCGATCATGACGGCGCTGTGGTTCGGCCACATCGACGGGGCCGACAAGGTGGCCATCAAGCCCCACGCCTCGCCCGTGTACCACGCCATCAAGTACCTCACCGGGGAGCTCGACCGCTCGTACCTGACCCGGCTGCGCGAACTGGGCGGGCTGCAGGCCTACCCGAGCCGAACCAAGGATCCCGACGTCGCCGACTTCTCCACGGGCTCGGTCGGCCTGGGTGCCGTCGCCCCGCTGTTCGCCGCCGCCGCCCGGCGCTACATCGACGCCCACCACCCCCCGGCGCGCCCGGGCCGCTTCTTCGCCCTCGTCGGCGACGCCGAGCTCGACGAGGGCAACGTGTGGGAGGCCATCGCCGACCCTGCCCTGCGTGACCTGTCCAACGTCACCTGGATCGTCGACGTCAACCGCCAGAGCCTCGACCGCGTCGTGCCGGAGATGAAGGCCCAGCTCCTCATGAAGTTCTTCCGGGACTCGGGCTGGCACGTCGAGGAGGCCAAGTACGGGCGGCTCCTGCAGGCCGCGTTCGACCGTCCGGGAGGTGACGCCCTCCGCCGCCACATCGACGCCATGCCCAACGAGCGCTACCAGAGCCTGTTCGCCCTCCGCGGCGCCGAGCTGCGCGAGCGCTTCCTGCAGGGCCCCACCTCCGGGCCCGAGCTGCGAGCATTCCTCGCCGACGTGCCCGACTCCGAGCTGGCCCCGCTGATCCAGAACCTCGGCGGCCACGACATCGGCGAGCTGCTGCGTGCCTACCGGGCCTGCGACGACGTCGACCGGCCGTCGGTCGTGTTCGCCTACACGGTCAAGGGCTGGGGCCTGCCCATCGCCGGTGACCCGCTCAACCACGCCGCCCTGCTCAGCTCGCAGCAGATCGACGAGCTGCGCGCCGCCATGGGGCTGACACCCGACACCGAGTGGGACCGCCTCGATCCGACGACCGCGGCCGGGCGGCTCTGCGCCTCGGTGGGCGGCGAGATCAACAACCTCCCCGTCCCGCCCCGGCCCGCCGTGCCCGTGCCGCCGGCGACGGGCGTGTTCACGGCCCGTCCGGTGTCGACCCAGGAGAGCTTCGGCCGCATCCTCACCGCGCTGGCCGCCGTGCCCGAGGTCGCCGCTCGCATGGTCACGACGTCGCCCGACGTGTCGGTGTCGACCAACCTCGGCGGCTGGATCAACAAGGTCGGGGTGTTCGCGCCCGCCGATCAGCCCGACGAGCTGGGGGAGGGGCGGCTGCTGCGCTGGAAGCAGGGGCCGGCGGGCAACCACATCGAGCTCGGGCTGTCCGAGATGAACCTCTTCCTGATGCTGCACGCCCTGGGCCTCGGCCACGAGCTGCACGGCGAGCACCTGCTGCCCATCGGGACCGTCTACGACCCCTTCGTGTGCCGGGGCCTCGACGCCCTCGTCTACGCCCTCTACAACGGGGCCCGGTTCGTTCTCGTGGGGACCCCGTCGGGCGTCGCGCTGGCCCCCGAGGGCGGTGCCCACCAGAGCACGGTGACGCCGTCGATCGGCATCGAGCTCCCCGGCCTCGACCTGGCCGAACCCGCCTACTCGACCGCCCTGGACTGGCTCCTCTGCGATGGCCTGGCCCGCCTGTCGGACCCCGACGGACGCTCGCTGTACCTGCGCCTGACGACCCGGCCCATCGACCAGCGCCCCTTCGCCGAAGCCGCCGCCCGGCGGGGTGAGGACCGCCTCCGGGCCGAGGTCCTCGCCGGCGGCTACCGCCTCATGGAGCCGGCCGGGCCGGAGCCGGCCGACGTCGTGCTCGTGGCCTCGGGGGCGGTGCTGCCCGAGGTGGTCGCGGCGGCCGCCGCCCTGGCCGCCGAGGGGGTGTCGGCCACCGTGGTCGACGTCACCAGCGCCGGCCGCCTCTTCCGGGGCTGGCGGGACTCGCAGCGCGCCGCGGTCGCCAGCGGTCGGCGCCCGGACACGGCGTTCCACCTGGCGTCGCTCATCGCTCCGGCCGAGCGCCGGGCGCCGGTCGTGACCGTCCACGACGCGGCCAGCCACGCCCTGGCCTGGGTGGGCTCGGTGTTCGGCCAGCGGACCGTGCCGGTCGGCGTCGACGCGTTCGGCCAGTCGGGTTCGATCGACGACCTCTTCGGCATCTTCGGCCTCCTGCCCGGCCAGATCGTCAACGCCGCCCTCGTCGCGCTCGAGACGGCCACGCCGGCGTAGCGCGCCCCGCCCGGCATGGACCGCTCCGGGAGGGGGTACGGGCCCGGCGACGCCTAGGATCCCGGCATTCCAGCAACCGAGCAGCGAGGTGCCCACATGAAGGTCGGAGCGTTCTTCTTCGGCGGTGTCGAGATGACCGACGCGGGGGCCGGGCTTCCCAACCCCATGGACCGCCGGTACGACAACGCGGCGTGCTGGAAGGCCACGCTGGACTACGTCGACTCGGCGGTCGAGGCCGACCGTCTCGGGTTCGAGTCCTTCTGGACGACCGAGCACCACTTCCAGTACGAGGGCTACGAGGTCATCCCCAACGGGATCCTGATCTCCACCTGGATCGCCGCCCGCACCCAGCGCATCAAGCTCGGCGCCATGTTCAACGTCGTGCCGCAGTGGAACCCGCTGCGCCTGGCCGAGGACTTCGCCACCATGCACAACCTCTCCGGGGGCCGCGGCATCCTCGGCGTCGGCCGCGGCACGGTGCCCCGCGAGATCCTCCACCTGAACCCCGACGAGATCTCCATCGGCTCCCAGGACAACCCCGACCAGGCCTCCGACGACGAGCGCAACCGGGCCTGGTTCGAGGAGGCCATGGAGATCGTCCGCATGGCCCTCGCCGAGGACCGGATCTCCTTCTCGGGCAAGTACTTCCAGATCCCGGTGCCCGGCATCCCCGACCGCGGCCACACCGTCCAGCACCTCACGCTGATCCCGCGGCCCGTCTACCCCTACGAGATCTGGCAGGCCGTCACCCGGCCCCAGACCCTCGAGTACGTGCCGACGGTCGACCACGGGGCGGTCTTCTGGAACCAGCATCCCGCCTTCATCAAGCGCATGTGGGACCGCTACGGCGAGATCCACGCCCAGAACCACGGGTCGTCGCTGGCCACCGGCGACAAGCGCATGCTGGTCGTCAGCGTCCGCATCGAGGACACCCACGAGCGCGCCGTCGCCACCGCCCAGAACGGCCACGACGAGTTCTGGAAGTTCCTCGGCCCCTACGGCTGGTCGCGGGGCTACATGGCGGCCGACGGCAAGCCGGCGGCGGCGGGGCTCATCCCCACGCTGGAGGAGTCCATGAAGCAGCGCACGATCCTCGTGGGCACGCCCGAGGGTGTGGCCGCGCAGGTGCAGGAGCTCAAGGACCTCCTCGGCTTCGACTACCTCACGATCTTCCCGCACCTGATCGGCGACTCCTACGCCAAGGCGAACGAGCAGATGGCCCGCTTCATGGAGCAGGTCGTCCCCCTCGTCGGGTAGACCCACGCGGTGGCCGACACCGATCTGATCTACCTGCGCGACGCGTACCTCCGGGGCTTCGACGCCCTGGTCTTGGCCGTCGACCCCGACGCGCGCCGCATCGCGCTCGACCGCACCTGCTTCTACGCCAC
>JBIKWW010000403.1:0-3696 GCA_044356125.1 Acidimicrobiia bacterium | reverse complement strand
GCGGAGAACCAGGTCGGCTACCGCAACCTGATGCAGCTCTCGTCGCTCGCCTACCTCGAGGGCTACTACTACAAGCCCCGGATGGACTGGGAGCTCTACCAGCGTCACCACGAAGGCCTCATCGCCACCACCGGCTGTCTCGGCGGGGTCGTGCTGCAGGCCCTGCTGGCCGGTGACGACCGGCTCGCCCTCGAGCGGGCCGCCCGCCTGCAGGACATCTTCGGCCGCGACCACCTCTTCGTCGAACTGCAGGACCACGGCATCCCGGCCCAGCACGAGACCAACCCGAAGCTGATCGAGATCGCCCGGCGCATCCAGGCGCCGCTGCTGGCCACCAACGACTCCCACTACACGCACCGCGCCGACCACCTCGCCCACGACGCGCTGCTCTGCGTGCAGACCGGGGCCACCATCGATGACCCGAACCGCTTCAAGTTCCACGGCGACCAGCACTACCTGAAGTCGGCGGCCGAGATGCGGGCGCTGTTCGCCCACTGGGAGGCGGCGTGCGACAACACGCTGTGGATCGCCGAGCGATGCGATGTCGACATCGAGTTCGGGTCGTCGGAGCTCCCCGACTTCCCGCTTCCCGAGGGCTTCGCCTCGCAGGGGGAGTACCTCCGCCACCTCGTCTACGAGGGGGCCCACGAGCGCTGGGGAGCGGTGCTGAGCCCCGCTCAGACCGAGCGGCTCGACTACGAGCTCGGCGTCATCGAGAACATGGGGTTCTCGGCGTACTTCCTCATCGTGTGGGACCTCATCAAGTACGCCAAGGACCGCGGCTGGCGCGTCGGCCCGGGCCGCGGCAGCGCCGCCGGCAGTGCCGTGTCGTACTGCCTGCGCATCGTCGATCTCGACCCGATCCGCTACGACCTGCTCTTCGAGCGGTTCCTGAACCCGGGCCGCAAGCAGATGCCCGACATCGACATGGACTTCGACGAGCGCTACCGCGGCGAGATGATCAGGTACGCGGCGGAACGGTACGGGTGGGACCACGTCGCCCAGATCGTCACGTTCTCCACGATCAAGGCCCGGGCCGCCGTGCGCGACGCCGCCCGGGTGCTCGGCTACCCCTACGGCGTCGGCGACCGCATCGCCAAGGCCATGCCGCCGCTGGTGATGGGGCGCGACACACCTCTGTATGCGTGCTTAGCACCACACCCGAAGTACGAGGACGGCTACAAGATGGCCGCCGAGCTCCGTCAGATGTACGAGGGCGACCCTGACGCCAAGCGGGTGATCGACGTCGCCAAGGGCCTCGAGGGCCTCCGCCGTCAGGACGGCATCCACGCCGCCGCCGTCGTCATCACGCGCCGTCCCCTCACCGACTACCTCCCCATCCAGCGCAAGCCCGAACCCGGGGGCCGGCCCGAGGACGCCCCCATCGTCACCCAGTACGAGATGCACGGCGTCGAGGAGCTCGGCCTTCTCAAGATGGACTTCCTCGGTCTGCGCAACCTCAGCGTGATCGACCGCACGCTCGAGCTCATCGAGGCCAACCACGGTGTCCGGCCCGACATCGACAACGTGCCCCTCGACGACGAGAAGACCTTCGAGATGCTGCGACGGGGTGACTCCATCGGTGTGTTCCAGCTCGAAGGCGGGCCGATGCGCAACCTCATGCGGTCGCTGGCGCCCACCACCTTCGACGACATCGCCGCCCTCGTGGCGCTCTACCGGCCCGGGCCCATGGCGGCCAACATGCACAACGACTACGCGGACCGCAAGAACGGCCGCAAGCCCGTGGAGCTCTTCCATCCCGACGCCGGGCCGATCCTGGAGAACACCTACGGGCTGATGATCTACCAGGAGTCGATGATGCGCGTGGCGCAGCACTTCGCCGGGTACTCGCTGGAGCAGGCCGACAACCTCCGCAAGGCGGCGGGCAAGAAGATCCGCGAGGTCATGGCCAAGGAGCGGGCGAGCTTCGTGGACGGCTGCGAACGCACGGGGTACGGCGGCACGCTGGGCCACCGCATCTTCGACATCATCGAGCCCTTCGCCGACTACGCGTTCAACAAGAGCCACTCCTTCGGCTACGGCTACGTCAGCTACCAGACGGCCTGGCTGAAGGCGAACTTCGGCCCCGAGTACCTCGCCGCGCTGCTCACCAGCGTCAAGGACGACAAGGACAAGACGGCCGTCTACCTCGCCGAGTGCCGCGAGCGCGGCTACCCCGTGCTCGTCCCCGACGTGAACGCGTCGGCCTCGGACTTCAGCGTCAACGGGCAGACCATCCGCTTCGGCATGTCCGCCGTCCGCAACGTCGGGGAGGGTCTCGTCGAGCTGATCCTGGGGTCCCGCCGTGAGGGCGGTCCGTTCGCCGACTTCTACGACTTCTGCCAGCGCGTCCCGCTCATGGTGCTCAACAAGCGGGCCATCGAGTCGCTGATCAAGGGAGGCGGGTTCGACTCCCTCGGCCACTCCCGCAAGGGACTGATGGCCGTCTACGAGTCGATCATCGACCGCGTCACGGCACGGCGGAAGGAAGCCGAGGCGGGGATCATGAACCTCTTCGGCGACCTCGAGGCGCCGTCGGGCAGCGAGGGCTTCGACGACGCCCGGATCCCCATCGCCGCCGAGGAGTGGGACAAGCGCACCAAGCTCGTCTTCGAGAAGGAGATGCTGGGCCTCTACGTGAGCGACCACCCGCTGCTCGGGGCGCAGGCCATCCTGCGGAAGTGGACCGACGCTACGATCGCCGAGCTGAAGGAGCAGGCGGCGGCCGGGGAGATCCGCTCCTCAGGCCGCGACGGGGGCGATGCCCGCACCGTCGCCGGGGTCATCACCAACCTCCAGAAGAAGTACACGAAGGCCGGTGACCTGATGGCCGTCTTCGTGCTGGAGGACCTCGAGTCCACCATCGAGGTGACGGTGTTCGCCCGGACGGTCCAGCAGTACGGGCACCTCCTGCAGCCCGACCAGATCGTGGCCGTCAAGGGCCGCCTCGACAGCCGCGACGACGACCCCAAGCTCCTCGCCATGGGCATCGAGCGCCTCGAGATCGACCTGGACTCCGGGGCCCCGCCCCTGCGCATCCAGGTGCCCGACGGCGTCCACCCCCGCCGCGTCGACGAGCTCAAGGATCTGCTGCGGACCCACCCGGGCCCCTCCGAGGTCTTCGTCCACGTCGTCGACGCCGCCGGGCGACCCCAGGTGGTGCGCCTGCCCAACCAGTTCCGGGTCGAGCACACGAGCCGTCTGGTCTCGGAGCTGCGGGTGCTGCTCGGGCCCAACGCGCTGGTCGCCTGAGCGGGGCCCGGCCGACGAAAGCCGGAAGCGGGCCGCAGGCGTGAGGGGTCCCGGGCGGTAGACTCCCCACCGCCGCCGCACCCGGGGCAAACCCGGGGCCGGTGCCACCTCGGCAGGGGTGCTCCCGGCAGGCGGCCCGTTCAGCTGGAGCGCATCACACGATGGACGTCGAGACCAAGGACTGCACGTCGCTCAGCGACGCCGAGCTGGCCGAGTTGGGCGACATGACCGCCGGCGGGCCCGCCGGGTTCGACATCGGCCTGCTCTCCAAGCAACGCGACGCCTGGGTGCTGATCACCCAGGTCCGAGAGAACGGGAAGCTCCACGCCTTCGGCTTCTCCACGCTGGAGCGCATCGGTGGCACTCCGGCCGTCCTCATCGGTCTGGCCTCGGTCCGTCGCACCTCCAAGCGGGAGACGGCGCTGAAGGCGATGGTGACCGACA